>JAUWXJ010000031.1 GCA_030616425.1 Desulfobacterales bacterium
TTAGTACTCTCTCGACACAGTACAATTGCAATTTCCAGATTTTCACCCAGAGCCCCGTAAATATGCCCAAGAGCGCTTAGGCTTTTCGCATCGGCCGGGTTCCGTCTAATTGCTTGTTCATACGCCTTGGCGGCCTGCTGAAGCATCTCTTTCTCAAGGTAACACTCTCCCAGGGCCTGGAATACATGCGCCCCTTTCCGTGTGTTCTCAACTGCTTTTTCGAGATACTCAAGGGCCGTATCGGTTTGATCATTCTCTCGATAGCACACAGCTATTTGGTAAGCAACGTCGGGGTTGTCTCCGTCCAGGCCGTGGGCCTCAAGGAACAGATCGAGTGCTTTTTCTTTATCGCCTTGCTTGAAACGGGCAAGGCCCAGGTTATATGTAGCCATTACATCTTCCGGATCAAGACGAATAGCTGTTTCAAAGGCATCAATAGCCAGATCCAATTTGCCCTTCACTCCGTAACAGACACCGAGACTGTTGTGGACATTCACATTCTGAGGATCTACAGCTAGAGCCTTTTTGAACTCTTCAATGGCTCCATCAATGTCTCCGTATTGATAGAGCTTGTCCGCGCTGATATTCAGGCTAACGGCATCAAATGGCGTAACAGTGTTTGGCCCAAAAAAGGCGGCATGGTCCAGGGCCTTTCGGGCATTCTCCAGAATGCTCGTCTTTTCGAAGGGCCAGAAAGGGGATACAGCCATCCCTATCGATACGGTCTCTTTGCTATCAACGGCAAGGCGCAGCTGGATTTTTCTTGCGAATTCAACAGCGGCTGCTTCGTCTGTATCCGGACAGAAACATCCAAACCGCTGCTGGTCGAGTCGTCCCCATTCCATGGGACGTGTCTTGCTTAAAGTATCTATGATCCGTGCTACGCTGAGGAGAACGCTTGAAGTGATATGTTCACCAAGGTTTTTTAGCGTTTTGTCAAAATCGTCGATACAGATAACAAGTACAGCAAATCGTTCGCTCTTTACCGCAAACGACTCAAATTGGGCCCTCAGTTCCTCGCCGACCGGCATATCCGGAAGGGCCCCTTTCAGGGTGTTTTCTCCGACCAAAGAGTCTTCCACTTAGGCCTCCGCAAGGATCTTTTTAAATGTTAAGGCAATAATGGCGATTTCTTCATCCTGTATGGTGCGCACGTCCATTACAAACAGGTCGTTTTCAATCCGCCCAATAATAGGTGGGGTTGCATCCAGCATCAGGCGTTCAATACGATTCGCTGAGAGCCCCTTTATCTTAATACCCACACACTTAGTGGGAAGTTCTGCCAGTGGGAGGGCACCCCCGCCTACCTTGGACGAGGCGTTTGTGATGACGGCTTCCAGCTTCTCATTTCCCAGTTTCTTTAATCTGTTCTGGAGCCGTTTCGCTCTGTTGGCGATGATTCTTGGAGAGAGGGCGAGCATATTCAGCGTGGGGATGGCCAAGACGGCCTTGGATTCGTCTCGATACAGGTGGAGCGTGGCTTCCAGTGCAGCCAAGGTCATCTTGTCGATTCTGAGGGCACGGGTGACAGGGCTTTTCTTGATGTGCTCGAGCGCATCTTTTCGACCCACAATGATCCCCGCCTGGGGCCCTCCCAGCATCTTGTCGCCACTGAAAGTGACAAGATCTGCACCGGCTGCCACGGTTTCCTGAACCGTGGGTTCTTTCATGAGGCCGTACTCTGAAAAATCGACAAAGCTACCGCTACCAAGATCATTCATAACAGGAATATTATACTTGGCACCTAAGGCGACCAGATCCTTCAGGGGAACTTCGGCTGTAAATCCCACCAGGCTGTAATTACTGGTGTGGACCTTGAGCAATAATGCCGTCTCATCACGGATCGCCCCCTCATAGTCTGACAGATGGGTCCGGTTAGTAGTTCCGATCTCTACCAGCTTGGCACCGCTTCGGGCCATAACTTCCGGCAAGCGGAATGAACCTCCAATTTCGACCAGTTCGCCCCTTGAGACAATAACCTCTTTCCCTTTTGCCAATGTTTCCAGAGACAAAAAGACCGCTCCGGCATTGTTATTCACCACCAAAGCAGCTTCAGCACCACTAATCTCGCACAGAATCTCTTCCACGCAGCTATATCTCGATCCCCGCGTCCCTCTTTCAAGATCGAACTCAAGGTTCGAATAGTAGCTCGAAATTTCGGCCACATGCCTCGCCACGCTTTCGGGTAGCAAGGACCGGCCCAAGTTGGTGTGAACGACTACGCCAGTTGCATTGATAACGCGCTTTAAATTGAATTTCATGCTCTTGTTCACCGCCTGTGTGGCAAGTTGCAGGAGTTGATTGTCGCTAAACATGGTTTCATCCAGGAGTTCATCGTCGACCAGGATCCTCATGCGAAGGCGGTCGATGGTAGTACGGATCGACCGTACCAACACGGTCCTAGGTATATCTTCGATTGGCTGTTTCTTGTCCCACAGCTCAAGAAGATGATCCACGCCTGGAAGCTTGCGTAACAATCTCTGCTGTTTTGTGTCCACGGTTCTTCCTTCTTGAGGTATCTTGTACTGTTTTTTTAGGGGCTAAGTAACACATTTCAATCAAAGTTGCCATAATAAAAAGGGGTATCGCCTTGTACCAACTTTTACCTTGCAATCGAATATGAGCCATTATACTCCGTCGTGTGAATATCTTGAGCGCCCTTTTTAGCTTGAGTGAATTGAAAAAGGCCGGGCCTGAGTGCTGAGTACCAAGTACACCAAAAAACGAAAAAAATGATCGATCTGATTGTCATTGTTGGATATTTTTCCATCATGCTCTTTGTGGGCTGGCGGAGCCGGCGTCAATCTGCCGAGTCCTACTGGGTAGCAGAACGCAGATATCACACAGGTCGGGTGACTGCCTCTCTGGTTGCTACCATCTTTGGAGCATCATCCACCATGGGGATTATCGGGTTGGGTTATTCCCGCGGGTTGACTGGTGCCTGGTGGTCCCTTATCGGAGGGATTGCCCTCATCCCATTCGGTCTCATTTTGGCCCCTCGGGTTCGCACCCTTAATGTCTATACTTTGCCTGACATCTTGAAAAAAGCCTATGGGGAAAGGGTAGCAATTCCTGCAGGGGCCATGATTGCGGTGGCCTGGTGCGGAGTCATAGCTGCCCAGTTGATCGCCGGGGGTCGACTCCTGAGCGGTCTTCTTTCTCTTGATTTCCAGTTTGGGCTTGGAATCGTAGCGATTGTATTCATCGTATATACCTTCTGGGGGGGGCAACTCTCTGTCATAAGGACTGACTTATGGCAGCTCATCTTTTTCATAGGGGGGCTTTTTGTTTCATTGGCCTTCCTGATTTCATCCCAGGGTTCCCTGGCTGTTCTTTCGAAGCAGGTTCCGCCTGAACACCTGAGCTTTCCGGTCTCAACTGCCTTTAGCTGGTATGACGTTTTGGTTTTTTATCCTCTGATTGTGGGACTTCCCTACCTAGTGGGCCCTGATATCTATTCACGGGTCCTGTGCGCTCGAGACGATCGTGTGGCTCGCAGATCTGCCTTACTGGCCGGCATGGTAGTAATACCTCTTTCTTTCTTACTTGCTTTTTTTGGGGTATTGACCCGTGCGCAATTTGCGGGAATCCCTGCTGAGACGGCATTGCCGGAGACCCTTAATGTTTTGATACCAGTGGGCCTGAAGGGTCTGATCATAGCTGGCTTCTTGGGGGCCATCATGTCCTCTGCCGACACTTGCCTTATTTCTGCTTCGACCATCCTCTCCCTGAATGTGATTCGTCCGTTTTACGGGGCCTCAAAGGAAGAGCACCTAAGAATTACCAGGGTGGCGCTTTTGGCCGTGGGGGGGGCTGCCTGGCTTATTGCCAGCCTGCAGCAGGGGATTATTTCCTCGCTGCTTCTTGGGTACACCGTCTTTGTTGGTGGTGTTGTATTCCCAACCCTGGCAAGTTTTTATCGGGAGAGGGTCAAGATTACATCAACGGGGGCACTCTGGGCGATTGTGGTCGGGGGGTGTACGGCTATACTGGGAAAGATCGATGGTGGGAGCGCTGTGAAGGCCGTCCTCACAAGCGGTGGTGAAGACTTTTTGCAGCGCGTACTTGGTCCTCAGTACTTGAGCATTCTACCAATTATTCTCTGTCTTGTAACTATGATGGGAGTAAGCCGGATTACGCGCTCATAAAGGGGTGCAAGGACATTATGCTGGCATGATGGGGAGTATTGCCAGGGCTCTGATTGACCCTTTTAGGTGGTTGTGATATCAGGAGGCTGTTTCGTGGAGGTTTCTGGGAAAAGAATAAGATACAGAGTTGAGGGCTTATAACATTATGAGCATACGGAGCTGCTGGATTATATTAAGCCTTACAATCGCTATAGCCCTTTCCGGTTTGTCTGCTTTGTCTAAAGCACAGAACATGGAAAATGACTGCTTATCATGCCATGAGAAGGTTTACAAAAAAGGGATTTCCAATCCGTACCAGCACTCCCCGTTCAAGAAAAGGGAGTGTGGGGCCTGCCATTTAGAACAGTGGGGTATCATCAAGGGGAAGAACGCCATTAAGATGGAGATAACAGAGCCAGTCGTCTTGGACAATCTCGATTACCTCACAGATCATACTGTCTTACTGAAAGGGCTCAATTATGAGGCGAGCTATGATATCAATGTTGTTTTTAAGGATCTACCAGGAAATAAGGTAAGCACAAGCCTTAAAGGGGTCACTCCAGCAAGGTTACAGGATCTAAAAGCATACCGGAGAAAGCCACCAGCGATATCTAAAATTAGGATAGGTCCAATAACAAAGGCCGTATTTCTTCAGGCCACCATAACATGGGATACTGATGAGCGATCAACTTCTCATGTGGAATACGGGCTTTCTGATCAATATGGCAGGCGTACTTCCGAGGATATTGTCCTAGTAACGCACCATCGGGTAAACCTCCATGAACTGGAAGAGGGAAAGGATTACCACTTTAGGGTAATTTCCCGGGATATGTTTGGTAATGAGGCAGTTTCTGAAGGTTGCGTGTTCAACACAGCAAAGGTGTCACAGGTCTCTGACGCAGGGGAGAAGGCAGGCAGCAGCACAGCGTCCGCAGAATTGGCGGTGGAGAAGGCAGAAGCCTATCTGAGGCGTAAATGGAAAAAAAGGTCCGACATTATTTTATACTTAGAGACCACGAGGCCTGCAAAAGTAACCGTTGAATACGTGAAGGTTAAAGATAGATGCACAGGTTTGAATGTTGGGAAGGAACTCGCCATCAATGCGTGCTATCGGTGTCATTCCCCCGACGTTCTAGGCCTATCCCATCCTGTGGGGGTCGCCGCAAAACCGACAACAAAGATTCCTGATGATTTGCCGACGTTAAAAGGAGGAATTATCACTTGTGTCACATGCCATAATGTCCATGGAGGGAGTATGAAATATTTGGCGAGACCGAAGTCAACCAGTTGTAATACATGCCACACGGAATAGTGGGTTGCGAGTTAAGGATTCGTGGAGTCAAGAAGTAAATATTCGATCTTGATACAGGAGGGAAGGGGGAGACATGTCAAGTTCTGAGAGGGCTTATAAGCGGAAAAAGTTCTTTAACTTTTACATAAAAAAGAGGCTGCAGTGGCGGATCTTGCTGAAAATATGGGGCATTATTCTTGCGTCATTGCTCGTTACGGGTATTATTTTTTATTTTTACAGTGACATAAACGTAGGAAAATCTTACCGCCTATTTCACATAAAGGCCGAAAATTTTCTTGATTTTCTTATTCCTGTCCTGCTCACCGGTTTTTTCGCGAGCCTGATTTTGGGTGTGGTTGCGAGTCTTTTCTTTCCGCATCCTATTGCCGGACCCCTTTATAGAATAGAGAGGGATCTCGTTGACATCGGAAAAGGTAATCTGCGCAAAGAGATAAGAATTCGAAAAGGGGATGAACTCAAGGATTTGGCAGATTCTATTAACATTATGATTCGGGAATTGAGGGATAACATCAAAACAATCAGTGATATTTCCGTGGAGATTGGGGGGCTTGTCGCAAGGGCAAGAGACGAAAGTCCTAATGAAACCATAAATAAGATTGAAGTCGCGAACTCGAACCTACAGGAGACCATAAGAAAATTCAAGTTGTAGCTCAAGTTTCGTACCCTATCTAACTATGAGGACCAGCTTGTAAAATCTGCATGTTTTTTCAAAAGTAGTACCCCACTATTCAGAGTAAGGCAGAACACCTGCCTTGTAAGCGGGGTCAAGGTAAGCTATAGAAAATAGCCATTTCCCTTACTGGGCGCGCAAACCCGCGAAGCAAACCCCGCCCTGTGGGCGAGGAGCTTCATATGTGATCTATTTGTTCAGCTGGATAGACATGAGACATTACAACCTGGAGGAAGTGGGGAAGATAACTAAAGTTATTTTGACATGCTGCTCTATCGTCTCATTTTTCGTTATTACCACTATTATTATTACTGCGTACGCTGATGAGGAATACTACTCAAAAGAGATCAGGGTAACCGGTGACAATGCCAAGACAGTTACCCTGACCATAGAAGATCTTGAGGGAATGAGCCAGGTGTTTCTGAGTAGTGTCCGGGTATATTCAGGTGTTTATGACTATATTGGCGTTCCTCTTAAAGATGTTATCAAAAAGGCCGGTTTTCAAAAAAAGTTTCATCACTGGGAGAGGTTCGTTTTTGTTGTTAAGGGCCTGGACGGCAATCTTGCGGTCTTTTCGTGCGGAGAAATCTTCCACCGTCGCGAAGGTAATCGAGTAGTGATAGTATTCAAGCGTCGCTCAGCAGGCAGCCAAGACGCATTTCAGTATCTCAAACCGAGATTGGGTGGGATGTTCTGTCTTATAACCCCTGATGACAAAGTGATTGATAGACGCACTGTGAAGTGGGTATCAGATGTTGATATTTTCTACGGGGTCCCACAGAATGAGGGAGATAAAGAGGATACTCGGAAAGGGCAAACGAAAGATTGAGCGGCCCGCTTCCCGCCGACCTCTGGACCATAGGCCTCCGAACCAGTCGTTGAAAGTGCAGCATACGATAGAATCCACGTCCCTTAGACAGGGTGAAGGGAGCTATACAAATTTTTTATAAGTCTGACAATGTTTATCCCAGGCTGGTGGTGCCAGGCAGCTTGCTATCCGTGCGCTGCTTTCTTCTGCTGATCCGAGAAATCAATACGCTACAAGGGAATTAATAGAAGCTGTTTCAAAACCCTTTTCCTCGCCTGGTTGGCCATTTTTGAAAGTTCTAAGCTCGCTTCGCTAAAATTGTAGCACGTAGTGAAGCCATGCGCTAACTCGGGCTAACGCCCTCAAACAGTTACAATTTTGACGCTCCGCTTCGCTAAGAACTTTTAGCAAAAATGGCCAAAATGGACTCGTCAAAGGTTTTGAAACAGCTTGTTAAAAATTGATAATAACTCGCTCTTGGGTGGAGCGAGTAGAGGAGAATTGGCCTTGCATGTCAAGGCAAAGGGCATTACAAGATATGGCGGTTTTGGGCTGTTAAACCATGCTTTGCCGATCTCATAGTCTTTGCAATAGCCTTTCGTGAATATTGTCGAACCCCCCACTGGACATGACAAGTATAACATCCTGAGGCCTTGCAACCTTAATCAGATATTCGATGATGGCCTCGGTATCGGGAAAAAAGAAGGCATTTTTTCCCCGGCTGCTCAAATCCTGGGTCAACTGCTCTGACGAGAACCGCTCCTCAATCGGTATTTCATCCAGCATGGGCGGCTTTCGGATACAGACCAGGTCCGCATCATCAAAGGACTCAGTATATACGTTTTGAAAGACGTTACGCCTGCTCGAATTGGTTCGTGGTTCAAAGACGGCAACAATCCTGCTAGTTGCGTAAAAAGTGCGCACTGCGGCAAGGGTTTCTGCTACCTCGGTAGGATGATGGGCAAAGTCATCGATCACGGTGATCCCTCGCTTGACCCCACGCACCTCCTGGCGACGTCTGATCCCCTCAAAGGTCTCAAGTGCATGTGTGATAAGGTCTTTGGGTATCCGTAAATCATCGGCGACTGCAATAACAGCCAGCGCATTTGAGGCATTGTGACGGCCCATGAGAGGTATCCTAAAAGCCCCAAAGGGCTTCCCACGTCTTGTGACTTCAAGGCGGGTCCAAGGCGCATCAAAGTACACATTTTCAAGTCGCCATGGTGATTCTTCCTCAAAGCCATACATTACATTCCAGCAAGGGGCTTGAGCTGTGAGCTCCCGCACGACAGGCGCGGCGTCAGAGGCAACCAGAAGGGCCTCTTCAGGCATCGTCATGATAAAGTCGGCGAATGCCTGTTTGACATGGTCTAAATCCCGGTAGATGTCAGCATGGTCGAATTCCACATTGGTCAAGATCGCCCGCGACGGGGTGTAGTGAAGAAACTTGGGCCCCTTGTCAAAGAACGCCGTGTCGTATTCGTCTCCTTCCACTACAAAGTAAGGCCCGGTACCGATGTTATAGTTGCGACCAAAATTCTTCAGGATGCCTCCCACCATGAAACCAGGGTCAAGCCCTGCCGTGGATAGAACCCAAGCGAGGAGGGCTGAAGTGGTGGTCTTGCCATGGGTGCCTACTACTGTCAGGGCTCCTTTCCCATGCACAAAGAACCGATTCAGGGCCTGGGGAAGGGAGCAAAAGGGGCGGCACATTTCGAACATTGTTTTCACTTCAGGATTATCTTTTGAGACTGCGTTACCAACCACCACAAGATCGGGCTTGTGGGAAAGATTCTCTGGCCGAAATCCTTCAGCGATCTGGATACCCTGTTCAGAAAGGAGAGTGCTCATGGGAGGATAGACATGATGATCCGAGCCGGTTACCTCGAATCCATCTTCTTTCAGCATCCCAGCCAGTGCCCCCATCCCTCCGCCGCAAATGGCTATTAGATGGATGCTTTTGACCTCTTCAGGGATTCGATTGTCTTGTAGGTTTTGCACCTTTTCCTATTTCGAATCGTAAAGGGTTTGACCGTGAGGTTTGGTCATTCCAGAGACCTCAAAGCCATTGTCCTGTGTTTTGATCTTTATTTGGTGTAGGCATTTGGTATAATTTGTTATACCGGTTTTCTACTTTCTTGATTCTGTTCCTTTTACCTTATGAACGATCAACAGTTTCGTCAACTCCTGAATCGCTTTGGCCTCTCCTGGGACGGCTACCGCAAAGTCAGAAAGGGGGTGAAAAAGCGCATTTGCCGGCATATGCACGAGTTGGGTTGCCGGACGATGCAGGAGTATTTTTTTGCATTGGATCAAAACAAGGATGCAAGGCAAGATTGCGAGCGCCTGATGACGGTTTCCATCAGTCGTTTTTTTCGTGACAGGGGACTTTGGCGCACCCTTGAAAATGAGATATTACCTGCGATCATCAAGGGGAATAAGAAGAGAGTGAAAGTCTGGTCAGCGGGTTGTGCCTGTGGCGAGGAGGTGTATAGTTTGGCGATCTTGTGGCATACTTTAGGCGGATGTTTTCAGCACATGCCGGAGCTTCAATTGCTCGCTACTGACATGAATCCTGCATATCTCAACAAAGCCCGGATCGGTATCTATTCCCGCAGTAGCCTGAAAGAACTACCAGAGGCAGTTCGAGGGCGCTATTTCAAGCGTGGGGGGAAAAAACAGATTTACGCGATTGCTGAACGCTTGAAAAAGAGGATCGTGTGGCAGGGCCACAATCTGTTGGCAGATCCTCCTGGGACCGACTTTCAACTTGTCTTTTTGAGAAACAGTCTCTTGACCTACTACGAGGATGAGCTCAAAGAGCCGGCTTTTCAGAAGGTGCTCAACAGTTTGACTCAGGGTGGATTCTTGATTATCGGGGCACATGAGAAAATACCGCCAGGGTCCCAGGGGCTTTTGCCCTTTGTTGAGCATCCATGCATTTTTCAAAGGGAATCTGGATAGGAGTTGAAGTGAGAGCGAAAAATGTTTTTGTAACCGGCCCACCACGATGCGGCAAGTCTACTGTGATCGAAAAGCTTATCAGGCGGGTCGAAAAGCCGATGACAGGCTTTCTTACCCAAGAAATAAGAAAGAAGGGCCGAAGGACGGGGTTTTCCATAATGACTCTTGATGGCAAAAGAGGTGTGCTGGCGCATGAAAACATGAAGAGCCGATTCAGAGTGGGCAAATATGGGGTGAACGTTGAGGACATTGATCAAATTGCGGTCCCATCCATGCTACCTGCCAGACCGGATGAGATTGTGGTTATTGATGAGGTTGGCAAGATGGAGTGCTTTTCTTCGCTATTCAGGCAGACCTTAATGAAGATACTCGATTCAGACCATCAGGTGATCGGTTCTATAGCGCAAAAAGGAGATCGATTCATACAGAGGATCAAAGCCCGGGATGATGTTTTGGTGGTTCTGGTAACGGAAAAGAATAGGGATATGCCGGAACTCTTTTCCAGGTTGCTCCTGGCAGACCATAAAACCACTTGACTTAGTCCTTGACTTAGTCTATCCTTGCAAAGCAAACTAGGAGGTGAGATCGGATGCCAGTAAAAGTTAACATTCACGAAGCGAAAACCCATTTCTCTAAGCTACTGGCTCGTGTGGGAAATGGGGAGGAAATTATTATAGCCAAGGCCGGAAAACCGATTGCCCGTTTGATTCCGGCAATGGACAGACCTGCCCGGCGTGTAGCGGGAAGTGCCAAAGGCAAGGTTATCGTAGCACCGGATTTTGATTCACCGTTACCCGAATCAATTCTGGAAGCATTTGAAAAATGAAAGCGCTACTCGATACCCATACCTTCCTGTGGTGGATTACCGACAAGCCCCAATTGTCACATCTTGCGCGTGAGATCATCACAGATGCCGATAATGAGCTATTCCTCAGTGCAGCAAGCGGGTGGGAGATGGTAATCAAGGCTCGCCTCGGCAAATTGCAACTGCCTGACAATGCGGACAGCTTTATATCAGAACAACTGGCCCTCAATGCTATTGTCAGCTTACCCGTGCAGATGAGCCACGCTTTGCATGTTTATGCCCTTCCAAATCACCATCGAGACCCATTTGACCGCATGCTTGTGGCACAAGCCCAGATGGAGAGGTTGCCCATCTTAACTGCTGATCCACAAATTGGCCGGTATGCGGTGGAGACTATCTGGTAACGCCTTCGCCCACTCAATCTTGCGATCCGGTTCCGTCAGATCTTTGCACTTTCTCAATCGAACCAACTTGCCTGTGGACTCGTGAATACGTTAATACCGATTCGCTAAGGCCGAACCGGAGAAGGTTTTTGTGAAAAACCCGTTTAAGTACAGCGGAATTGTCAATTTAATGACAGCTCAAAACTGGACTTAGGGACATTCTATAGTTTTCCAATTTCTAAAGGTATACGTTGGTTGCCAAAGGTTATGACCTTGACAAGATTGTCTCAAAGGTGTGTGATCTAATGCAGCTTGAGCCATCTGATGTCTTGGCACCGGGTAAAGAGCGCAAACGGGTTGAGGCAAGAAGTCTCTTGTGCTATTGGGCGGCAAGAGATCTCGGTATCAGCATGGCTGAATTATCAAGACGATTAAAGCTCTCCTTGTCAGGGGTAAGTTTGTCCGTAAAGAGAGGAGAAAGAATAGCACAAGAGAACGACTACAAACTTATCGAGCCTTAGCGGAAAAACTGGAAAACTAAAGGGCGTCCCCAAGTTCCACCTATGTTGAGGCAACCCGTTGCATTAATTGCTTTTGCTGTGCGACTGCATGTGTTACTCAAAAGAACTACCTCGGGCCGAATGCAATGCTTGCCAATATTGTCCGTCTTATGGACCCGCGGGAAGCAGCCAAACAGGAAAGGATGGATATCTTGTATGGCAACCAGGGAATTCCTCGGTGCCATACAGCACAGGCCTGCAGCTTTGTTTGCCCGAAGGAGATCGACATCGCCCATTTCATCGGCTTGGCCAAGGAAGGAGAGTTCAGGTAAGCCCGGATGCGCCCCCGAAAGGAAAAGCAGATAAAGAAACAAAGGCGAGATGCCAGCAAGGGTCACTTTGGCAAGCTGGCAAGGGCCTGGCAACGGTTGGCAACGAGCCGGACATGGCCGGTTGTTTTGGCGATTGTCGCAATCTTTTCACTCACCTCTGTTGCGTTGCTCCTTTTCGAGCACGACATCAACAAGAGTTTTCGTCACCTTGGCGATGTGTTTTGGTGGACCATCGTCACTGCATCAACCGTTGGCTATGGTGATAAGGTGCCTGAAACCGCGGGCGGACGCGTGATAGCAGTACTGGTGATAGTACTTGGCGTCGTCGTGGCGAGTATAGTTACCGGCAAAATTGCCTCGTGGTTGGTAACATGGAAGATAAAGGAGGGGAGCGGTTTGATTACTCAAGAAAAACTCAAAAACCACTTGGTTATATGTGGTTGGAAAAATGAGATGCCCGGCCTTTTGCTAGACATCCTAAAGGCCAATCCTGGGTTGACCTCTGAGAACATTGTCCTGGTCAGTACGATAAAGCCGGCCATAGTAGAAAGTCTTCGATCCATGCCTGAATTGCAGAACGTAGGTTTTGTCCGGGGCGATTACGTGGATGAAGCGGTTCTACATCGGGCCAATGTCAAGCGAGCGGCCAAGGTTCTGGTTCTGGCCGACAGCAGCATCAATGGCTCTTCTCAGGAGATCGACTCGCGAACCGTGATGACCGCCATAACAATCAAGTCGATTTCCAAGGATATCTACACCTGCGTGGAATTGGTTGATTCCAAATTCGAGCGCTATCTGGAAGGCATCCATTGCGACGAGATATTTCCGGCCAGACATCACAATCGGATCCTTCTGGCCAACGCCTCGGCTGCCTCTGGTGTTACCCATGTTATTCGCGACATGCTTGATATGGAAGAGAACCGCCTGGCGTGCAAGGAGTTCCCGGCTAAATTCGTTGGTGACACCTTCGCCAGCCTAAGCCGCCATTTTATGGAGTCTGAAAATAGTATCTTAATCGGTGTTCTTGAAAATACCGGAAACATCTATAAGCGCAAGAGAGAAGCTCTTCGCATGGCACAAAGGACCCCTGATATCTCACGTTTGGTTGCCAACCTGCAAGAGGTGAAAAAGCTGAGCGGTAACCAGCCTGTATTTAATCCTGGTCCGGATTACAAGATCAAGCCGTACTCCCGGGTCATCCTAATACGACAATGATTGGGTAGGATAAGACTATGGATCAAGAAGCTATCATTGAGAAGATAGGAAAAATCGAATTGTTTCAAGATGTTAAGGATGATGACCAAAGACTGGCCAAGCTAGCAGGGATCGTTTCGGTCCGAAACTGCAAGGCAGGCCACCAGGTCATAACCGAGGGTGAGGAAGGGAGCGATCTCTACATCCTGAACAAAGGCACGGTCGCTATCCTCAAACGTACCCTTGATAACGATGTCTATACCATAGTCAGGCTAAGGGATGATGAGGATGTATTTTTTGGGGAGTTGGCCCTCATGGATGCAGAGCTCCGCTCGGCTTCTGTGAGTGCTGATACGGATTGTGAGTTCCTGGTGATCAATCGTGACGACTTCAACAGCCTGGGTGAAGAGGACCCCTGGCTGGGCCTGGTGGTAACCAGGGCGCTTGGCCGAGCGTTGTCAAAAAGACTTCGAAAGACCAACGAGGATCTGATCATACTATTCGAGGCACTTGTGGGAGAGGTGGCAGAAGGTGGCAGACTGGAGGAGCCTGGTGAGTAATGATTGAAGATTGAAAAGTGAAAAATTTGAAGGAAGTTTTTGATTCTTAAATCATCAATTTCAATCGTCAATCCCCAGCGGCATACTTCAGCATATAGGCAACGATCTTTGCGTATTCTGAGAATACGTACATGACATAATCCTCTTCATCAGCAAAGAAGTCCTCAAGGGGTCTGTCAGGAAAGGACGGACAGGAGAGGATCTTCACATCCGCATCCCCAAAGACCTTATCTAAGACCATCCTGAAGCGGCGGGCATGGGGCGCATCTGTTACTACAATGAGTGATCCAAAGGGGCGCTTTTTCCAGTGAGCATAGAGGAGCTTGCAATCGGCAAATGTGCTCGTTGAATCTTCCAGAATTGTGAGCTTTTCTATGGGGAGCTTTTCCTCTTGGAAGACTTGTCTCAGAATCGAAATCTCTGAACAGTTTGTCAGGCCATAGGTCTCCCGGAATTTTTTCTCCAAAGGGGCGCGCTTTGAAGTGGTAACAACCAACCGATTGCCCCACCCCTCTTTGAGCAGATGCACGGCATAGGCAAAGTTTGTTTCTATACGGCTTGATGGTGAGAAGATCAGCTCACATCTTTCAAGGGGATCCTTCTTAGCGAGATAATTGCCAAGGCTTTTGGCAATGGGGAATCGATACTGAAAGAGGATGGATACAAGGAAAACTAACGCAAATAGGAGGGTCCAGAATCTTCTGCTCTTCATAAAGTGGCAGACGCACGGTGTGGGTGCTGAATAAGTGCCTGTCCGGCAGGGTTATTCCGGACAGGCACCAGAGTTGAGCTACAGATCCTACAATTTTGACATAAGTTCGGCTGTTACATCTTGGACACTTGGAGCCCCATCGAGGGTTACATATTTGATCTTGCTCTCTCTCTCGGCAAGGTCCTTGAAGTAATAAGCAGAGGCCTGTGTGCCTGTTTCCGTATCGTAGTATATGCTGTGGCGTTTGTCTATGGCGGCTTCGTCCTGATCATCCGAGCGTTCTGTAAGGTCGCCGCCGCAAACCCGGCACTTATCCCCATCGGGTTTTATGGCGTCGATAAAGACATTGTTCGGATGGTTGTTGTCATTGACACAGAGCCGGCGGCCCATAATACGGTTCTTGGCAATCTCTCGATCCAGCACGACTTCTATGACCACGTCTAGGTCAAGACCTGCGGTCTTGAGGGCCTCATCAAGCTTTATGGCCTGATTCTTGTTTCTGGGGAATCCATCCAGGAGCCAGCCATTCTTGCAATCATCTTGTTTCAGGCGATCCAAGATCATTGGGATGGTGATTTCGTCTGGCACTAGATCTCCACGGTCAATGTATTCTTTGGCCTTTGCGCCTAGCTCGGTACCTTTAGAAATATTTTCCCGGAAGATCGCTCCTGATTCAATGTGTGCAATGTTGTATTTTTCCTTGATAATTGCTCCCTGTGTCCCCTTTCCACTGCCGTTTGGTCCAAAAGCTAGAATGTTCATACATCTCTCCTTTCTTACATAGTTCAGCGAAAACACGAATTTAGAGTACAGCCGGGTTCCGGCTTCACACATGCATATAACGTGGAAGTTTAACGAGTACGAAGCCTCCCCTATAAGAATCTGTGGATTTTGTCAAGGGGTTTGAATGACCGGCTCGCTCCCCGCAAGCCCCGTCCTTCAGGGCGGGGTCAAGGGGAGCTATACAAAAATATTTATCTTCCTTACCGGGAAGCCCCGTGCGAAAGCACGGGGAGGCTTCACAAAGACCTGGGCAAAGCTGATATTGACAGGTGTTTTCGGGCCTGTTAAGTCAACCTATATTGGACTATCCAAGAAAGACCTTGCTATGAGAGTATTAAAGAATCTCCTTGAATCGGGATTGGTAGAGGCCTCGGCTGCCTGCAGGATAGATTGCGGTGGAACCCTTGATATCAAGACATTTTATTATCCACTGCACTACCTTTCCCCTTGCACCTTTAACATTGCCCTCGATATGAAAACCCGGGTGCGGCTTCTACCGTACAGTTCTGGTCAGATAAAGGTCTCTTCAAAAGGCTTTGAAACCGAAGTGCACCCAGCTGACAACGCCCCGTTCAGCGGGCCTTTGGGTCTAATTTTTGCTATTGCCACCTATTTCAGAGTTGAGGGCGTGCATATCGAAATAATATCCGAGTCCCCGCCAAGAAGCGCCCTTGGAGGTTCTTCCACGGCCGCTGTGACCTTAATAGGGGCCTTGGCAAACGTCTTAGCGGAGGATGGTGTACCCCAAATGACCAGGGACCAAATCGTACTCCTATCCCACGCTATTGAGGAGGGAGTAGCCGGTATCTCTTGCGGGTTGCAGGATCAACTGGCTGCAG
>JAUWXJ010000063.1 GCA_030616425.1 Desulfobacterales bacterium
CCTTGTCCTAGACCAGGCCCTCGGGGTTGGGGGTATCCCGCGAGGGAGGGTTACAGAGCTATTTGGTCCTGAGGCTTCTGGCAAGACCACGCTGGCTCTGCAGATCGTGGCCGAGGCGCAAAAACAGGAGGGTATCGCGGCCTTTGTCGACGCCGAACATGCCCTGGATGTCACGTATGCCAGAAAGTTGGGGGTAAATTGTGACGAGCTACTGGTTTCCCAGCCGGATACGGGTGAGCAAGCCCTGGAGATCACTGAAGTCCTGGTCCGTAGTGGGGCCCTGGATGTGGTGGTCATTGATTCCGTGGCCGCCCTGGTGCCCAGGGCGGAGATAGAAGGGGAGATGGGGGATGTCCACGTGGGCCTCCAGGCCAGGCTTATGTCACAGGCCCTTAGGAAACTGACTGCCGCTATTAGTAAATCGATGACCTCAGTCCTGTTTATCAATCAGATTCGGATGAAAATCGGGGTCATGTTCGGTAATCCCGAGACCACACCAGGGGGGAATGCCCTCAAATTCTATTCCTCGGTTAGGCTTGACATCCGAAGGATTGGACACATCAAGGAGGGGCAGGAGGTCATAGGGAGCCGGACCCGCGTGAGGGTGGTGAAGAATAAGGTAGCACCCCCTTTCAAGCAAGCAGAGTTTGACATCATGTACAACGAGGGGATTTCGACTGCCGGCGACCTTCTTGACATGGCGGTTGAAACTGAGGCCGTCGACAAGAGCGGCGCCTGGTACTCCTTTGACCAGGAACGGATCGGACAGGGCAGGGAGAATGTCAAGAACTTCTTGAAGGAAAATCCTGATGTGTCTGCGCGCATCCTGGAAAAGGTCCGTAAAGCCCTTGGATTGGTAAAGAAAGAATCTGGGGATTGACGATTGAATGTTGACAGGCTGTTGCCCAAATCCCTTTTCGCTTGGTCTAAAACGTTTTTGGATAAATCTAAGGCTTGCTCCAGGCGATTTCGCACGTAGTGAAGCTTTGCGCTAAACTCGCCCTTCGGGCTCAAACAGTTGACACGCAGTGAAGCGTCAGTGCTCAATCGCTGATCTTCCGCTTCGCCAAGATTTATTAGCCAAATACGTTTTAATGACCGCTCAAAGGAATTTATGTTTGGGCAACAGCCCGTTGACCACGAATAACAAATAACGAATAACGACATGACTGGAGATGATCTGCGCAGCAAATTCTTGGCCTACTTTGAGCAAAGGGGCCATACGATCGTGAAGAGCTCATCACTGGTGCCTGATGATGATCCAACATTGCTTTTCGCGAATGCCGGTATGGTTCAATTCAAGCGAATCTTCTTGGGGGAGGACAAACGACCTTATGTGCGGGCGGTCAGCTCTCAAAAGTGTGTTCGGGCAGGCGGCAAACACAATGATCTTGAAAATGTGGGGCACACAGGGCGCCATCAGACCTTCTTTGAGATGCTGGGAAACTTCTCGTTCGGAGATTATTTTAAGGAGCAGGCGATTGAACTGGCATGGGATTTGGTGACAAGGGGGTATGGTATCGCTGAAAAGAGACTATGGGTCTCGGTGTACGAAAAAGACGATGAGGCTCACAATCTTTGGTCCAGCCAGACAGGGATTGCTCAAGATCGGATCGTTCGTCTCGGTGAAAAAGACAATTTTTGGTCCATGGGCGACACAGGCCCCTGTGGTCCTTGCTCGGAGATACTGATAGACCAGGGTGAGGGGATAGGTTGTGGGCGACCGGAGTGCAGAGTCGGTTGTGACTGTGACCGCTACCTGGAGCTCTGGAATCTGGTTTTTATGGAATTCAACCGGGATGAATCTGGCAGGATGACGCCCCTTCCAAAACCGAGCATTGATACAGGTATGGGGTTGGAGCGCATTGCAGCAGTAGTCCAGGGGCATACCAGCAACTATGAGACCGATTTGTTCATCCCCATAATTGAGAAGATTAAGAGCCTCTCGGGTCACTGCCTTTTGGAATCACCGGAGATCGATATTGCTATCAAGGTGATCGCAGACCACAGCCGTGCTGCGGCGTTCCTCATTGGTGACGGAGTACTCCCATCCAACGAGGGACGGGGATATGTGCTACGCCGTATCGTAAGGCGGGCGATACGTTACGGTCGTACTATGGGCCTGACGCGCCCTTTTCTGTATCAGACTGTAGGAAAGGTTTCTCAGGTCATGAAGATGGCCTATCCGGAGTTGTTGGAGGCAGATGCCTACATCAAGAATATCATAAAAGGCGAAGAGGTGCGCTTCTTGGGGACCCTGGAGACTGGACTCCAGGTACTGGAGGATGCACTGGGTGAGTTGAAGGCCAGGGGTATCTTAGAGGTACCCGGTGATCTGATCTTTAAGATGTATGACACCTATGGTTTTCCAGTGGATATTATCCAGGATATTGTTAGGGATGATGGTATGTCTTTGGACATGCCGGGTTACGAGCAGGCCATGGATGAGCAGAGGCTCCGGTCACGTAGTGCAGTAACCTTCTATCCGAAAGGCTCAGCGTACAGTGCACTCTCTGCCGAGGGGATACAGACCGATTTTGTTGGTTATGATCAGATAAGCACTGACTCAGAGGTACTTATGGTGGTGGCAGAGGGCAAGGCTCTCGAGCAGGCCAGCGCAGGGAACGCTATCGAGCTTGTGGCTGCCAAAACCCCGTTCTATGGGGAGGCAGGGGGCCAGGTAGGAGACCGCGGCCGCATATATAATGAAGATTTTGAGATGGAGGTATCAGATACAGTCAAGGATCCGAACAATATTACTATCCACAAAGGCAAAGTGCTCCTGGGGGGCATTTCTCCAGGACAGACCGTGACCTTGAGTGTGGATCAGGAGATACGTTTGACGATCGAAAGGAATCATACAGCTACTCATCTGTTGCACGCAGTGCTTTGTCAAGTATTGGGGGATCATGTGAAGCAGTCAGGATCGTTGGTAGCGCCTGACCGTTTGCGATTCGACTTTACGCATTTTTCTGCTCTCGATTTTGAGACACTTCAGAAAATTGAAAACTTGGTCAATAATAGGATTCGTCAGAACACGCTCCTTCAGGTCGAGGAGCTTGACGCTGAGGAGGCCTTTGAGAAGGGGGCGACTGCCCTGTTTGAGGAAAAGTATGGTGACCGCGTCCGCCTCGTGGCTATTGAAGATTTCAGCAAGGAACTGTGTGGGGGGACTCATACTAAGCGGACCGGAGATATCGGCCTGTTTAAGATCGTTAGCGAGGGGAGTGTGGCAGCCGGCGTGCGGCGAATCGAGGCCCTCACAGGAAAAGCTGCCATAGACTACACGCAGGAAGCCTCCCGCACCTTACATATCCTGGCGCAGATGCTAAAGACAAAACCCGAGGAGCTAACAGAGCGATTTGAAAAAGTCGTGACCCAGCTAAAGAGCATGGAAAAAGAAGTTGCCGCTCTCAAAGCAAAAACAGCGGCAAAGACATCAGACCGGTTGCTTTCTGAAATCAAGACTGTCAACGGCGTGTCTGTACTGGCTCAGGAGGTTTCAGTAGACACACCAGCGGCCTTGAGGGACCTGGCCGATCACCTGAAGGAAAAGATAAAATCAGGCATTGTGGTGCTGGGTAGCAAGAGTAAGGATAAGGTCCTGCTGGTAGCAGTGGTTACGAAAGAACACCTAGAAAAATATCATGCTGGCCAGATTGTGAAGCAGGTAGCTGCTGTGGTGGGTGGCGGCGGTGGGGGCCGTCCTGATATGGCACAGGCCGGGGGGAACAGGCCCGAAAAACTGCCAGAGGCGCTGGCTATCGTTTTTGATATAGTGGCTAAGAGCTAATTGCGTTTATTGGGTTTACACGGTTTGTTGTGTTGATTGGGTTAACTCAACAAACCCAACAAACTAATGAACTCAATAAACTGAACTTGGAGCGGAGCGAACCAAGTTCATGTCCAGGCGATTTGGTTACTTGCTGTTTCCCTTTCTACAATGCTTCCTATGACATAAGCCTTTTCATCCATGGCTGCAAGGAGCTCCAGAATTCCTTCTGTAGCTTTTTCGGGGACCACGAGAATTAGTCCAATTCCATTATTGAATGTTCTCATCATCTCTTGTTTTGATAATTTGCCTGCGTCCTGAAGAAAAGTGAAAATGGGTGGGATTTCCCAGCTTCCCTTCTGGATCAGTGCCATACAGGAAGAGGGAAGTATGCGGGACAGGTTATCTACAATACCGCCACCTGTTATATGGGCAATCCCGTGGATTGGAAAGTCACGCAAGAGGTGACGGACGGTCTCTGAATAGATCTTGGTGGGTTCCAGAAGCTCTTCCCCAATAGTCCTCCCAAGCACATCCACCGTATCATCTACCTTTAGCTCAAGTCTTTCAAAGCATATCTTTCGAGCAAGGGAGTAACCGTTGCTGTGAAGACCGCTTGAGGCAATGCCGATCAGTTTGTTGCCTACCCCAATCTCTGATCCGTCCACGATCTTGCTGTTGTCTACAATGCCGACCACAAACCCTGCCAGATCGTATCCCCCCTTATCGTACAGTCCCGGCATCTCTGCTGTTTCACCGCCTATAAGGGCACACTTGGCCTGTTTGCAACCCTCCACAATGCCCCGGAGAATCGCCTCAGCTATTTCTGGGACAAGGGTCCCCATGGAGAGATAGTCAAGAAAAAAGAGTGGCCTGGCACCCTGCACTGCAATGTCATTCACACACATAGCCACAAGGTCAATCCCGATAGTGTCGTGTGTGTCCATCATGCAGGCAACCATGATCTTGGTGCCTACCCCGTCCGTGGAGGTTACCAGAACCGGGTTTTCGTATTGGCTCACATCAAGTGAGTAAAGGCCGCTGAATCCCCCAATGCCGGCGATCACGCCGGAGCGAGGGGCCTCCTCGGTGATTTTCTTAATCGTCTTTATGAAACGATTTGCCTTGTCGATATCGACTCCTGCATCTTTATAGGTAATAGACTCGTTCATGAAACACTCCGCTGGGTTCATGTGCTTATATTTTGTCTGTTAATAGGTAATAGTTCAGGGGGCAAGGAACATCGCTTCTCTTCGGCATCCAACCCGCCTGCCACTGCGAGGCCCGTCCGCCAATCGGCGAAGCCGGGCGGGCACGAGCGGGCAGGTGCCTTTAGTAGCTGTGCTGTTATCCTTGCTGGAAATGGCTGGATGCCTACGTTCAGCGATTTTCCTTGCCCCGTATGATTAGTATAGTGTTCGAGGTAAGTCAAAACAAATCTTTTTGACATCAATCCTGCTGTAGTGTAATAACGTCTTAAAAAAAGAAGGAAAATGAACCCTACAGAAGGTGTGCACCATGAAAGAATTCTCCCGGTTGAATCGACTCCCCCCGTATGTCTTCACGAGGGTAAATAAGATCAAGATGGATGCCCGCCGTGCTGGAGAGGACATCATCGACCTTGGAATGGGAAACCCTGATATGCCAACGCCAAAGCATATTGTGGACAAGCTAGTAGAGGCCTCCAGAAAAGGTCGGAATCACCGGTATTCAGCATCAATGGGGATCACAAAACTCAGAATGGCGATTGCCGACTGGTATAAACGCAGGTTTGACGTGGATATAGATCCAGACACCGAAGCGATCGTCACTATCGGGGCCAAAGAAGGGATTTCGCACCTTGTGCTGGTAACCATACGCCCGGGGGATGTTGTCTTCTCGCCAGACCCCACGTATCCGATCCATCCTTATTCGTCGATCATTGCTGGTGGAGATGTGCGCGGGATTCCCTTGACTCCGGATCGGGATTTTTTTGAAGACCTGATTGCAGCTACCAGGCAGACATGGCCGCGGCCCAAGATACTCATCATCTCCTTTCCACACAACCCCACGACGGAGGTGGTCGATTTAGCCTTTTTTGAAAAGGTAGTGGATTACGCCAAGGAGCATGACATGCTGGTGATTCATGATCTGGCCTATGCAGACCTTGTCTTTGACGGATATGTGGCCCCGAGCTTTCTTCAGGTGCCTGGGGCCAAGGATGTCGGGGTTGAATTCTTCTCCCTTTCCAAGAGTTATAACATGCCGGGGTGGCGCGTGGGATTTTGTGTCGGCAATCCTGAGATAGTGGGCGCACTTCGTCGTATCAAGAGCTATCTCGACTATGGGATCTTTCAACCGATCCAGATTGCGTCGATTATAGCGCTGAACGGGCCTCAGGAGTGTGTCAAGAAGACCGTACAGGCATACAAGACAAGGCGTGATACCCTGATAAACGGGCTGAACAGGGTAGGGTGGCCGGTGAAGCGACCCAAGGCGACTATGTTTGTCTGGGCAAAGATCCCGGATCAATACATCAAGATGGGGTCTGTTGAGTTTTCTGAAATGCTGATCCGAGAAGCCAAGGTGGCTGTCTCGCCAGGGCTCGGTTTTGGAGAATATGGAGACGAATACGTTCGGTTTGCTCTGATAGAGAACAAGATGCGGACGAATCAGGCTATAAGGGGTATCCGCAAGATCAT
This sequence comes from Desulfobacterales bacterium, assembly GCA_030616425.1. Lineage (GTDB taxonomy): Bacteria > Desulfobacterota > Desulfobacteria > Desulfobacterales. The sequence continues at coordinate 6,454 of JAUWXJ010000063.1, forward strand.
GTGATGGGGTGATGAGATGAGGAAAATAGGTGTTGGCTTGCTAGGATTTGGAACGGTCGGGTCTGGGGTGGTCAAGATATTGCTGGAAAACCGGCAATTGATCGAGTCGCGCCTCGGGGCGTCCCTTGCATTAAAGTGGATAGCGTTGCGTGACCTTGAAAAAGACCGGGGCGTGGCCGTGGATGCAAGCCTCGTTACAACAGACCCGAAAATGGTCGTCAATGACCCTGAGGTTGACATTGTCGTGGAACTCATCGGCGGTTATGACCCGGCAAAGACCTTTATCCTAAAGGCTATCGAAAACGGGAAGCATGTCGTCACTGCCAACAAAGCGCTTCTGGCTGCCCACGGGGATGAGATCTTTTCCGCGGCCTCCAGAAAGGGCGTTGAGATAGGCTTTGAGGCGAGCGTGGGCGGCGGTATCCCCCTGATTCGATCGATCAAGGAGGGCCTGGTTGCCAACAGTATCCAAGGCCTTTATGGCATCTTGAACGGCACGGCCAATTATATCTTGACCAAGATGACCGACCAGGGAGAAGCCTTTTCAGACGTGTTGAAGGAGGCTCAGAAGCTCGGGTATGCAGAGGCCGATCCAACCTTTGATATTGAAGGGATTGATGCGGCCCATAAGCTCACAATACTTCTTTCCATAGCTTACGGCATACCGATCGATTTTGAGGCAGTCTATACAGAGGGGATTTCAAAGGTAACGCCCCTTGATATCAAGTTCATGAAAGAATTCGGATATCGAATCAAGCTTCTTGCGATCTCAAAAGACGATGGTGAGGCGATCGAGGCGAGGGTCCATCCCACGCTGATACCAGCAGATGCTATGCTTGCCAGTGTGAATGAGGCTTACAATGCCCTTTACATACAAGGGGATGCTGTGGGCAACGTGATGCTCTACGGACCCGGGGCCGGAATGATGCCGACGGGCAGCGCTGTAGTGAGTGATCTTGTGGATGTTGCCCGCAATATCTTAAGAGGTGCAGTTGGAAGGGTGCCGTCTATGGGGTATCAGCCAGACGAGGTCAAGGCAAGGCGGATCAAGTCGATCGATGAGCTTGAGACAGAATATTACTTTCGATTTTCAGCCGAAGACAAGCCAGGCGTGCTTTCCAAGATTTCCGGGATTCTCGGAAGGCATCAGATCAGCATCAAGTCAGTCCACCAAAAAGGTCGAGACCTTGTGGGGGCCGTGCCGATTGTCATGATCACTCATGAGGCCAAGGAGGCGGCTGTAAAAGAGGCCCTTTCGGAAATCGATCAACTTGATATAGCCAAGGACAAGACCGTTCTGATCCGGATTGAGGATTGGGGATGAAGTATATCATGTTGGTCGGCGATGGTATGGGGGATTACCCAATTGCAGATCTCGGAGGCAAGACCCCCCTTGCAGCCGCGAGCACTCCCCATATGGACTGGATAGCAGACCATGGAGAGCTGGGGCTGACAAAGACCATTCCAGAGGGGTGCGAAACCGGAAGTGATACCGCGAACCTGAGTCTTTTGGGCTATAATCCGAAAAAGAGCCAGACGCGGCGTGCGCCACTGGAGGCGGCCAGCCTCGGTGTTGAGCTATCTGAAACAGATGTGGCCTTCCGGTGCAACCTGGTCACGCTCGCCACGCAAGATGGCGAATTGACCATGGACGATTATAGTGCTGGTCACATCAGCAGTGATGAAGCCAGAGAGATCATTGAGGACCTGGACAAGCAATTAGGCGATGAGACCTTTCGGTTTTATCCTGGTGTGAGCTACCGGCATCTTATGGTCTGGCATGATGGGACGGAAGAGGTCGCCACCACCCCTCCACACGATATTACGGGTCAAGCGGTCGTCCCCTATCTGGATCGTATCTCTCCTCATGAGGTGTTGCTTCAACTCATGGATCATGCAAGTGCGATTCTGAAGGATCATCCTGTCAACAAAGGGCGGGTTGAAAAGGGGACAAAACCGGCCAGCCATATCTGGTTCTGGGGTCAAGGGTATGCCCCGAAACTGGAGCCCTTTGAAAAGAAGACAGGGCTGAGGGGGGCGATGATTTCGGCCGTGGACTTGTTGAGAGGGATTGGTGTTTACATAGGGCTTGAGGTGATAAGGGTTCCGGGCGCCACCGGGTATTTTGATACCGATTATGAGGCCAAAGCAGCATACGCGCTCTCTGCTATCAAGGATGTGGACCTTGTCTACGTGCACGTGGAGGCGCCGGACGAGGCTGGGCACGCTGGGTTGCTGGATGAGAAGATCTCTGCGATTGAGCAATTTGACGCCAAGGTTGTGGGAAAGGTGTTGGAGGGGATAAAGGGCTTCTCGGAGTTCCGTGTCATGGTAGTAACGGATCACCGCACGCCTCTCTCTGTGCGGACGCATACCACAGAGCCTGTGCCGTTTGCGATTTCTGGCACAGGGATTCCTGCGCCAGCGCATGGTAATGGTGGTTTTAGTGAGGAAAATGCAGAGGCCCGTGGGCTCTTTGTGGATGAGGGTTACAAGCTTATAGAACGATTGATAGCGTCTCCCTAAATAATTCTTGACACTCTGGGCAGAATTACTTAAAAACAAAGTTTGCTGCGGGGTGGAGCAGTCTGGTAGCTCGTCGGGCTCATAACCCGAAGGTCGATAGTTCGAATCTATCCCCCGCTACCAAGAGAACGAAGGCAGGGTCAGAATGGCCCTGCCTTTTTTATTAAAGCTTTTCTTGCATATGCCGATAAGAAACTTGGCCGTAGGGCTTCCACCCACCAGAAAACTCAACAGAACGTTGATGGGGGGTATCTACTCGGTCAACGAGGCCCTACGGCCTAGAAACCTGACCTGTCCTCACCCCCACAACCTTTCTTTACCTGCCCCTCTTTTGTCAAATAATGGCCTCACGAGGCCTGTTTTTAATTTTTTTTCCTTTTAATGCCTGGTTGCCCGTATTCTATCGTTTGAACCGCAAAAGCGAGCGCATCCCCGCAGCAAGCTGCGGGGTTAGCGAGCGTCTAAATAACCACCTGCGCAGCAGGTGGCTTTGTTGAGCGGCTGCAAGCCGCAAAACAAAGAAGCACTAAGTGCCATTGTTTAAGTTTGCATGCCCGTGCGGGACAAGGGGATGCAAACAATCTAAAAATGGTAAACTTCCCTCCGGGGCGGAGGCCCCTCTGGGCCGGAGGCCTTACGGTCGAAGATTCCCTGCAGCGACTCGACTGAGCTCGCCGAAGTCTTGCTGCAGGGAGCTTCAATGTTGGAGAGATTGACTTTACCACCTAATGACTGGAGAGACACGATATGGTTAGAGGTGAAAACCGCCCTCTTTCGGTTAGGCTTCCTGCTTGGTTTGACAGGGCACTCTGTTTGATCCCCAAAGCAATCTAGTATGCAAATCTGTAAAACACTAGTCCCAAGTACTCATGGATAGCAATTGATGCACCTCTTAGGCTGCGAGGCAGGAAATCTCTCCATGTATATTGGTCGTTTTCGGACGACATAAAGCCGACCGGAAATGGCGTAACTTTCATATCAGCCTTTTCAAAACTCATAATGGCACGTCTCATGTGATATGCTGATGTTACCAATATTGGATTCTTGTAGCCCGCCCGTGCACAGATGTCCCCTGTATATTTGGTGTTTTCAAAGGTGTCCCTGCTTTTGTCTTCTATAATAATCTCGTTGGGGGGAACTCCAAGGTCAACAAGGAACCGTTTAACAATGGGCGCTTCTACGCTAGTATACTCGAAAACTCTGCCGGCTGACACAATGACAGGGATATTCAGCCTCTTTTGAATCCTGACAGCAGTAATAATTCTCGCTAGCGCATCCGCTGAAGGAGCACCAACACCAGACAGGTCAGGCGCTTCAGCATATACCCCACCACCTAGTAGGATGATTACATCACCACGTGGATTCCTTGGCACATTAAAGCCGGATTCAAGACCCCTGAGCATGGCATTTGAGACAGAGGATATGGAAAGTGACCACATGAAGAAAGCAATCAGAAGGTTGGCAAGGGCTGCTTTCCAGTATTTCTTGAACAAGAACCACACAGCGGCGGATACTAGAAGAACGATGAAAATTCCGGGTGGTAGGAGGAAAGGTATTAATGTTTTTTTGAGCATAAACAACATTTGTCAACCTCCAGTGGCAGGCCTGATGGGCGTGCCTTTTTGTTGTCCAAGACCCTCTTAGTATGTAAGCTGTTTAAGGTATCTTTGTCAAACCCCGTATAAGTTGAGATACTTAGTCCACAGTTCCAGCCTGGACTTCGGCCGCCGCACATGATATGGGAGTTCGGATTTTAAAGGTCAATCGCCCCTAAGTTAGGGCCCGAAGAATTAATCCCAAGAAAAGGAGGATCTCTGTATGAAGGATTTGGAAAGGATAGCTGAGTTGTTGAGCAGCATTGATAGCACATTGTCTTCCATTCAGACGTCGGTCTTTGACGTTGATGAAATTAACGCCCTTCTGAGAGAAATCCTGAAGGAGCTGAAAAAGTCATAGCACACACCCTCCTGGGCCCCTCCTTGCCCTTGGGGTTTTATGTTAACCCTAATGTTGCATAAACAACGCGGCAAGAATGTGATAAAGCCAAGGCGGTAAGGGGTTTCATGGGTTTATCGAGCGCCTCTGACAAACGCACACATGGTGAAGTCCAGCAACGATATGATATTTGCCGAGTTGTTCAC
>JAUWXJ010000168.1 GCA_030616425.1 Desulfobacterales bacterium
GGACCCTTGATGTGACCATGATTGTGGTTAATAACCTCAATTTTGGAATGACCGGCGGACAAGTGGCACCGACGACACCCCGTGATCTCATCACCACCACCACGCCCTACGGTAACCGTGAAAAGCCTTTTGACATATGCAAACTGGCCATGACGGCTGGCGCCACCTTTGTGAGCCGATGGAACACAGCCAAGCCGATCCGGGCCATAAAGGCCATCAAGAAGGCCTTACGACATCAAGGTTTTTCCCTGGTGGAAATGGTCTGTCAATGTCCGACCTATTTCGGACGGAAGGCACTCTCCTCTGGTGATCCTGTTAAAGGGCTGGAATGGATAAAGGAGTGTTCTCTCACCGCTAAGGAAGCCAGCAAGCTTCCACAAGAAGAGGTTTTAAAGCGGTTTGTCCTGGGGGATTTCATTGAAAAGCGAGAACCGATTTTTGAGGGCAGCTCAATTTATCACCAAGAGGGAGGTGAATGATGGGTGATGACCGCATCAACATGCAGTTTTGCGGATTTGGCGGGCAGGGGATTATTCTTTCGGCGGTGGTTTTTGGCACTACGGCAGTGACAAAGGCCGGAATGAATGCCGTCCAGACTCAATCCTATGGTTCTGAGGCGCGTGGGGGGGAGTGCCAGGCGGAGGTGATTGTCGCCAAGGAAATGATCGACTCACCCTTGGCAGACCAAATGGACATCCTCGTTTCGATGTCACAGTCCGCGCTTGGTAAATACCTGCCACGTCTGAGGTCAGGAGGCACCTTGATCTTCGATCCAGAGCTTGTTGAGCGCCCAGATCGTACAGATATCACAGCCATCGAAGTTCATGCCACCCAGATGGCAGGAGAGATCGGAGTAAAGCTGGCTGCTAACATGGTGATGTTGGGTTTTCTGCAGCAGGCCACCAGGTTGTTCACGGAAGACAACTTACTTGAAACCATTCGTGAGAATGTCCCAGAGTGGTCTATCGATGTTAATCTGGAGGCGGCAAGGCGTGGAATCGAACTGGCGAAAAATGCCGGGACTGTGCTGGAGGTTTAAGCAATGCGTCTTCTGGAGTTTCAGGCCAAGAGGTTACTCGCAGAAAAAGGGATTTCTGTTCCTAAGGGTGTGCTTATCACCTCACCTGAGGATCTCCAAAGGGTATCGTTTCCCACAGTTTTAAAGGCTCAGGTCCCGGTAGGTGGACGGGGCAAGGCAGGCGTCATAAAAAGGCTAGAGCAGGCGGAGGAAGCTTCGTCAGTTGTATATGAAATGCTTGCCTCCACGGTCAAGGGACACCCTGTAGAGGCTCTCATGGCTGAAGAGCCTGTTGAGGTATGCACGCAACTGTATGTTGCATATCTCATCGACAAGCAGGTCAACATGCCGCTTCTGATGGTCAGTTCTGCAGGTGGTATTGATATCGAGGAGGTAGCGAAGAGAACACCTGAACGGATCATCAAGAAGTACATTGATCCAGCCGTGGGGGTTCAGGACTATGCAATCCGTTCCCTGGCCAAGGCCTTGGAGATCAAAGATGTTCGGGCCTTTGCAGACCTTATCCTGAAGATATGCGCCATCTTTCAGGAGAAAGATGCCACCCTGATTGAGATTAATCCCCTGGCCCTACCGCCGAATGGACAAGTGGCCCTGGATGCCAAGATCCTTTTAGATGACAAGGCGGCATACCGACACCAGGAGCTCTTTGACGATCTTGAGGCAGAGCAGAAACAGCTGGAGAGACGGACCAAGAGCAGAGCAGAGGAACTGTCTGAAAAGGGGCAGATCAACTATGTTCCCCTGGGAGGGGACATTGGGATGATCGCCGATGGTGCTGGGACCGGCATGATCACTTTGGACATGATCCATGACGCCGGAGGCAAGCCCGCGAACTTTTGTGAGATGGGAGGCATGGCCAATGCTGAGAACATGCAACGCACCATGGAGGTTGTTCTCTCCAATGACCACGTCAAGGTGCTCATCATAAGCCTGATCGGTGGGCTCACACGCATGGATGAGATGGCCGAGGGAATTGTTCAGTATCTGAAAGACAATGACCAATCTGTCCCTATTGTGATCCGCATGTGCGGCACCAAATCTGAGGCTGGCATACCCATGCTCCGCGAGTCAGGAGTGGATGCCTATGAGGATCTGGCCACAATAGTGCAGATTGCGGTGGAAAAAGCCAAGGAGCTGTGAGATGGCCATTCTTATCGACGAAAACACGCGTGTATTGGTGCAGGGAGCTACCGGTAGTGTGGGCTCCTTTCAGACGCAGATCATGCAGGAATACGGTACCAAGATTGTCGCAGGGGTGACCCCAGGAAAGGGAGGCAGGAAGCTACATGGCATCCTGATCTATGACCTCGTTGAGGAGGCGGTACAGGGACAGCAAGTAGATGCGGTCATCAGCTTTGTGCCCGCTCGGTTTGCCAAAGATGCGGCGATAGAAGTCATCGGTAGTGGTATTCGGCTCTTGGTGCTGACCGCGGAGGGTATCCCTGAGCAGGACGTTTTGATTGTGCTCCGGTATGCTGCTATCAAAGGGGCAACTGTGCTGGGGCCAGACACACCGGGGGTGATTTCACCAGGCAAATGCAAGCTCGGTGTACACCCGCACACCATGTTCATGGGAGGTCCGGTTGGAATAGTCTCCAAGAGCGGTTCACTTTCCTACGAGGTTGGGAGGGTGCTTACAAAGAATGGTGTTGGGCAATCAACGGTCGTTGGTATTGGCGGCGGACCTATCTGGGGGCTGTCGCAAGAGGCTGTCTTGGAGATGTTCGAAAAAGACCCGGAGACGGAGGTCATTGTCCTGTTAGGTGAGGTAGGAGGAAGACAGGAGCACGATGCGGCAAGATTTATCAGCCAGTACATGAACAAGCCGGTCATTGCTCTCATCGTGGGGCGCACGGCGCCAGAGGGAGCCCAGATGGGGCACGCAGGCGCCATTATTGAAGGGGAAGAAGGGACTGCAGCCAGCAAGATCGCAGCATTGGAGAAAGCAGGTGCGATGATCGCCAAAAGCTCTCTGGATATACCTGAGTTGATCAAGAAGATCGGGGCGTAGCGGAAGATGGCCATATACATCGAAGAAGAGTTGTGCAAGGGTTGTGGGTTGTGTGTGCATTACTGCCCAAAAGGCGTCTTAGAGATGTCGGATCGGCGCAATGAGAAGGGATACAATGTGGCTGTGGTGGCTAACTCAGAGAAATGCAATGCCTGCAAGATGTGCGAGATCAATTGCCCGGATTTTGTAATCTACGTGGTCAAAGAGGCAGCCTCAAGCGGCTAGCCTTGGAGTGAGACTAAAAGAGCTGCATTTTAGAAGGAAGCAATGAAGGAAAGAATCATAGGTATTTTTGACTCAGAGCTGGGGGGCTTAGCAGTTGCAAGGGAAGTCTTAAGGGAAATGCCCCAAGAGGATATAATTTACTTTGCGGACTTTGCACATCTTCCATATGGGTCAAGACCGAGTGAAGAAGTTGAGGAATTTACCCTTAAGGCTGTTGACTTCTTAATAAGTAAGGGCGTGAAAGCTATCTTAATCGCCTGTAATACTGCCTCGGTTGCCGGAAGGGAGGAAGCTCAGAAAAAAGCTTCTGAGATTCCTGTCATTGGGATGATTGAACCAGCCGTCAAGGCGACCCTGGCACATGGCAATATTCAAAAGGTTGGGGTTATCGGGAATTGGAACAATAAAGAGTAAAACTTATGAGAAAACATTCCAAGCGGCGGGAACAAAGGCAAGAATTTTTGGCAATGCTTGTCCTGATCTTCTCCGACTTGCAGAGCAAGGCCAGATAACGGATACCAACATAATTGGGGAACTGGCAAGAGAGTGTGTCTATCCCCTAGAAAAAGAGGGGATTGATATTCTGGTACTCGGTTGCACAGACCTCACCTCCATAAAAGATCAGCTCCGGAAGGTATTGGCGCCTCATATCAAAATAATCGATCCGGCTAAGGAAGTAGCGCGAACAGCTGATGAAGCTTTGCAAATGAAGGGATGGGGACGTTTGGGAAAAAGAGAAGGAAGGTTTAGTTTTTATGAAAGTGGGGAGGGCCCAGAGCAAATTAAGGAATTTGCTAAGAGAGTGTTCGGTATTAACATTGAATCGATAAACCAGGTGAACCCTAAAATAGCTTCTAGCTAAAGTTGATGGATTAGCAATGTAAAGGAGTAGCGAAAGGGGATCAGCATCGCCTTGGATTTATTATCAATAAGAGTCCTGCGATACCCGATAGAACTTAAGCTGTCTTACATGGTGGCGAGAGCCCTCTCCCTTTTCTGAAGCAAACTGCCCATGTCCTAGAGAAGGCAGGAGCCGATTTCATTGTTATGCGAAAAGGGCGACATCCATGTTATAGAAAAACTATTTCATTTCTAACGCAAATACCACTGATTTAATATCAAGGTAAACTCTCATTTAACCAACTATCATCAAACTAGTACTCTATCTCCGTGACTTTTAGGCTTTGAAGTAACAATAAAAACTAAGTCAATATTCGAGTTGTTAGTCAACTTATGAGGAAATTTCGGTGGCACCTCAATTCCTTTATGTCCCTTCAAAAGATAGGTTTTGGTACCTATTTCGATGGTAGCTTCACCTGATAAAATAAAAAAGAATTGCCAGGCTTTTTTATGGTAATGTTTTACCTCTGAAGCACCTGGTGGAACCCTTTCTTGGATAATACTCAATTCATCAGATTTAACCAGATGCCACCCATCACAGTTAGTTCCCCAAGCATAATGCTCTGCATTGTTTTTGTTTACTTTTTCAAAGTCATACATGATTGTTCTTCTCAAATCTAAAATCATGACATAAGGTATAGTATTAGCAGATAGCAAACTGACATTATTATTATAGGTGAGCCCTGAGAGGCCCAAGATATTTCATTATTCAGGATGAACTGTCATTGAATGATAAATCCAGCATAACCGACCACGTAACTGTAATCTCCGCTGACATCCCCTGATGTGGCATAGGCTACCAAATTTGCCTTGGTTGCACCCAGTTCCTTAGCTGCTATCAGGGTTATTGTGG
>JAUWXJ010000055.1 GCA_030616425.1 Desulfobacterales bacterium
CTTTTGTGCCTGACGACCCTTGCCAAAATAAGACAATACATATTCACAATCTTGCCACTTCCTGTCAACCTTACCTACAAGCACTGAGTGACCTGACCAACGACAACGGTTCAACCCCCTCATATCTTTGACAATACCGGATCTCAACAAGTTTAGATGAATGTAACGTGCTAATTCTTTTAAATAGCTATCCTCCTGGCATACAATAGACTTGTATCGGTTCTGAAACAAATGCCCTCGTCTCTTATGGCGCTTGTTAAAGTTTACTACATATCCTGTAAGAATTTTCCGCATACTCCTTGACAATGGCCAATTCTTGGTCTTGCACAATAAATGAAAATGATTCGGCATCAACGTCCATGCGTAAATATCCATCCCGCCTTTTTCAACAACCCCAGCCAAACGATCGATAACGTCGACTCGATCCTTGTCGTTCCAAAAAATCTTCCTACTCTCTATGCCCCGACCCATCACATGATGCAAAACCCCAGGGGCCTGCCCGCCATCGGCTGCGCTTCAGGCGCTGGCAGGCGGGCGTCTAATCTCGCTAACCTCGGCATGCCACAGCCCCTATCATAAATCTACCAGCTCGTCAAGAACGCTCGGAACGAACGTCCCCTATCTCAGGCGTTACAAGGTGAGGAAACTGTTTGTCAGCTGTGAGGCTAGGCCGGACAGGTGTCATGGGTTCTATCTCAAACACGGGTTTCAATTTGAGGCCAGGCTCAGAGACTATTATGGACGCGGTGAGGATCAAATAATATTTTGTAAGGTGTTGGATGGCAGGGGACCTGTCCTGCATTCTCCAAAATGATTGACGTAAGGACGGACTTAGAATATTTTAGACCTATCATGACCAAAGAGGATTTAATTAAAATCATTCAGGGGCTTTTGAAGACTGATGCAGACCTGAACTTCCTGCTGCAACTGAAAGAGAGTGAGCTTGAGACTCTGGTCGCTTGCATCAGGGAGCGTGTTGATGAGGTGGGGAAATAAACGACAACCGCACAGCGGGTGGTTTTGTTTTACGGAACGTCAGTTTCCATCGATTAAGTTTGCTCCCCGTGCAAAGCACGGGCTTTCATTGCAAACAATAAAACCATTCGACAGGTGGGCATTGATTCTGGTAAGAAAGCGCAAGAATATATTGGGCTGTATTTTTCTATATGTGAAATATGTTTGTCAGGTATTTCAATAGAAGTGCAAAAGAAGATCTTTCCATGAACTACCCTACAGGATACAGGAGGCATAAATATGGCAGATAAAATCGAAAACCGCGAATATCCTAGAATCGAAGCGAAGTGGCCCATTACTGTGTCAACTGATCAAGGTGCAATAAAAGTGGAGTGAACCCCATCGACTGCACAAAATGTGATAGAGTATTAGACAGGATCACAGCCTGATAAAGGCAGAAAGGATCATGTCATGAAATATCGAAGGTTCACTCAGGATTTTAAAAGATCAATTGTGGAGCAGCTGCTCAGTGACACGGCCACTCCCGCGGAACTCTGTAGACGCTATAACATCTCATCAGGCCAGCTCTACACCTGGAAAAGACAATATGCCCAGGGGAAGCTGGACCCTGAGCCTTCCAGAGAAGCCGAGTTGGCTGCCAGAGTTAGAGAATTGGAGCGTTTGCTCGGCAAGGTTACCCTTGAAAATGAGTTCTTAAAAAAAGCTGTACGCAACAGCCTGAAACAAGCCGAGAAAAGAGACAGTTCATTGCCGAAAATCGCCCCCTTGTCCAAAGCATTCAAAGGGGGTGTGAACTGATGCAGCTGCCACGAAGAAGTCACTATTACAAAGCCAAAGAAAAGCTCTCTGATGAAGCCCTGGAAGCTCGTATTGGTGATATATGCCTGGAGTTTTCCGGCTATGGATACCGAAGAGTTACCAAACAACTCCACCGTGAAGGACGGATCGTAAATCACAAGAAGGTAGCCCGGATCATGCGCGAGAAGGGCTGGTTATGTCGATCCAGAAAGAAAAGATGGATTACCACAACCAACAGCAAACATGGCTTTGAGATCTATCCCAATCTCATTAAAGGCCTCAAAATAAGCGCCATCAACCAGGTCTGGGTGGCCGATATTACTTACATACACATCTTAGTATGCTTTGTTTATCTGGCGGTTATTCTGGACGTTTTTTCAAGAAAAGCCATCGGGTATGCGTTATCAAGAAATATAGACACCGCGCTTACCCTTAATGCCTTGCGTATGGCCATATACAATAGACAACCACCGCCAGGCTGTATTCACCACTCAGACCGCGGTGTTCAATATGCCTCTGGTGACTATGTCAAAGAACTCAAGGCCCACAGTTTTCAGATCAGCATGGGCCGAAAGGCTAACCCCTATGATAATGCTTATGCTGAGAGTTTCATAAAAACCCTAAAATCTGAGGAGGTCCAACTCTGGGAATACCGAACCATGGAAGATGTTGAAAAAAGAATTCCCTATTTTATTGAGGATGTGTACAATCAAAAACGATTACACTCCTCTCTTGGCTATCGGCCTCCTTGTGAGTTTGAAACCATGATGATGTCAACCCAAAACCCCTGTCACAGTACTCTAATTACAACCCCCTGATCTGTGCAGCTCAAGGGGGTCAGTCCAAAGGTGTAACAAGAAATATTTCCGTTGATGGGATATGCATCCACTGCGAGAAGCCGATACGTTTGAACGAAATTTATCCCATGTCCATCTTACCTCCCAATCACCAGATTATAGAGCTTACCGGCAAGGTGGTCTGGTCGGATTTCTATGGTATAGACGATAAAGATACTGCTGTTGCCTTAGGTGTCAGCTTCGTAGAAATTTCTGATGAACACAGGCATTTCCTTAACGATGTGGTTTCAGTTCATTTAGCATAATGAGAAGGAGGTGAACAACTCTCCAGATGCCAAAGTCCAATTCTTTTCATAACCATGATGGAAAATGCTGTTGATACTGGTTTCTGGTAAGGGTAAATAACTGCCATTGATGAAAAGGATTGAAGATCCCTTCAGTTTGCTGTAAGGAAACTTCGATCGTAAGGAAGGTTACCATTTTTAGATTGTTTCCATACCCTTACTCGGCACGGACATACAAACTTAGGTCCCTGTGGAATTTTGTTCCATATGTTGGCACAGCAAATACAATCTTTTTCTGTCAAGACAACACTATCATTTATTGAGTATCTGCCAGATGTTATCTTGCAGCCACACGTTTGAATAAAGGTATGAGCGGAATCTTATTGCATATAAATGGAAAACAAATGCTATCAAACAACAAAAGAGGTAACACAAAATACCCGATTAGAAATTTTACTTGTCCTGCTCTCCATAAAGCGCCTTTTTCTGAATCCCTTGATATGACAAACTATAAGACTCATGAACCCAAAAAAAATATCCAGATGACACCTTGGCATCTTTATTGCGTAGTGTATATTAGATTTTTCTATTTTGGCAGCGCCTAGCTCGAAAAGCCGATACTTTAACACCTATTGCTTAAGGAAGGGATCAAGTGGGTTATGGACACTGACAAGAGGAGTGAGATTCGCGTTCCGTTAGAGTTGCCCATTGAATACCGTGCTGTTGGAGATGAAACTTATTATTCGCTCACCGAAGATCTAAGTACCCACGGCGTCTGCATCAGATCCAAAGATTCCTTTGGGGTGGGCACACAATGTCACCTTAGCTTCGCCCTGTCTCCTCATCAGGAAAAAACAGAAATGATCGGGGAAGTCCGCTGGCTGAGTTCCGAACCAGCCCAGGGCAAAATGGGTATTCAGTTGGCAGAACCCATTGATTTTTCCGTGCCTTTTGCAGCAACCGAGCACGCTGTCCGCCTCTGGAGACAGCAGACAGAGGCCTATTCTGATCGTGCTTACCAAGCGCTCAGCGACGCCTGTGTCTGGGTGAATTCGAGTGGTGAAATCATACAATACGATGAACGTTTTCTATCCCTGCTCGGATATCCCGAAGGAGAAGTGAAGGGGCGGCCCTTTCATGAGTTTGCCCATGACGAGGATCAAGAACGCCTAACGCACCTTCTGACATCTAGTATTCCACACCTGACCAGTGGATTCTTTCGCATGCTGTCAAAAGAGGGACAAGTCATTTTTTGGAAAATTCGTGTACCCCCCAAGCTGCCTTGGACGACTTCAAGGGAAATCTACATTGAACACCTGACCGAATTTCGAGCCCTGAGAGAACAAAAACACCAGTTGGAACAGATAGTGGGGATAGTCAGGCGTTCCGTGTCTGATCGGGTCGTCCTCCTGAACTCTGACTTGAGTATTGCTAATATAGGCGGCGTTGAAATAACCCCTCAAGTCTCTTTCAAAGGCATGGATCTCCGCAAAGCCACTGGGTTAGTGGAAGCCAAGGTAAACGAAAAAAAGCTTTGGGACGAACTAAAGCTGTGCGTCAAAACAGGCCAAGAGTTTGCCAGCGACCTCTGCCATTATCAGGGCCGCGAAGATGACAGCCCGGACCTCTTTCCTCCAGGCACCTTCCGCATAAGAATCAGCCCCATAACCGACTTGAACCAAAGAGTTACCTCGCTGCTGATGGTGGTGAAAAGCGAGGCCCCTCCCGGAATTTACCGTGGAAAAGAGGTGCAAGACCTGTATCATTTTCGACACATACTCGGGGCAGCCGCCACAGGATTCATCATCAAGGATATCCTTAAGGAGGTCTGTAATCCTCTTACATACCTGCTGGCCAGTCTTGGCCTCCTTTCTTACAAATTAGCATTGGAAAGAAAAAAAATGCAGGTGGCAGATAGTGAGGGGTTTGCTTTCTACCCAGAAGAAATCAAAAAGATAGAAGAGCTTATCGAGGACTTGACGAAGAAATTTAGATATATGATAGAAAATACTTATTTACCTGAGCCTGTGAAAACCTATGATTTTGACATCAATGAATGCCTGTCAAGGGCCATAACTATAGTAACTATGTACGAAGAGTTTGACGGTGAGAGTATAGAATTCAATCCGCAACCGAGACTGCCAAAAGCTAGGTCAGACGAACAAGAAATTATTATGATGTTTCTCGTTTTTCTAATGTTGTCGAGGGACTGCGTAAGAACTGTTTCTGACAAAACACTAAGGTGTGAAACTAGAGAGAATCAAGATCATATAATTGCCAGCATATCACACAATGGTTACATACAAGAAAGCAGATATTTGGACATCCTTTTTGACAATAACCCGCTTCAAAGTTATTTTTCCAAGAGTCATTCCATTTACTTTATGGATACACTCCTTTACTATGGGAATCTGTTAATGAAAAAGAACAACGTAAAAATAAAGATTAACAATGTTCCAGGGGAGTTTAGCCTTTCACTTTTCATACCTCGCGAGAAATCCGCGAGCCAGTCGGATTAACGCATTCTCTCGCCCGCTCTCTTCGATCGCTCGAGCTCTCAGAGATCACTGAGAACTACCTTTTTCCGACAGGATCTACAGGATCGACTGGATCTTTTCTCAGTTTCCGGACGAAACTGAGAAAACAAAAATCCAATAGCGCGAAGCATCCCGCAGGGATAATCCTGTCTAATAAACATAATGGAATACGAAGAGATTACACACAAAATCATTGGCGCTGCATATAAGGTATTTAATACTTTAGGATTTGTATTTCTAGAAAGCGTGTACAAAAAAGCCATGATCATAGAACTGACCAAAAGCAATCTTAGAGTCGAAGCGGAGAAACCCTTCAGGGTCTATTATGATAATCAGGTAGTAGGTGATTTCTATGTAGATCTATTTGTCGAAGAAGTGGTTATAGTGGAACTCAAATCCGTCCAGAACTTATTGAAAGAACATGAGGTACAGCTTGTAAATTATCTGAACGGCTTAAAGAAAGAAATTGGACTTTTGATTAATTTCAGCCCATCAGGCGTGGAGATAAAGCGCAAGTACAGAAAACCCTCGGAGGCTAAGTAGGATTAACTCTGCCGGAGGCAGATTGTGTTTTCATCACTTTCATCCGGAAAGTGATGAAAGGAATAAGAATCCAATAAATCCTGTAGATCCTGTCTAAAAACTGTAGCGCGAAGCATCCCGCAGGGATAATCCTGTCTAACAAACAAAGCTGTTAAAATCCGGCCTGCCCCGTAGGTAGGGACTATCGTACTGGGGTGTGAGATAACAGCACGTCTCCAAACTTCCATCATTCCATTATTCCGTAGTTTCCGTCTCCGATGCTTCGATCTCCTTCAACAGCGCTCTGGCCGCTTCCCGTTCAGCGAAAGAATCTTTGATCTTTAGGGCCTCATGTAAAGATTCCAGGGCTTGATCCTTCTCACCATTCTTCCAGTGGGCCAGGGCCAGATGATAAAGGACGGTCGGATTCTGGGGCATTTTTTCTACTGCCTCACTCAATTCTGAGATGGCGCTTGGGTAAAGGCCCTTTGCAATAAGAGCAAGTCCAAGTGTGTCTGCAACATTGGGGTCGTCCGGCAACTGTGCCTTCGCCTTTTTTGCCAGGTTCAAGGCGCGATTCGGATCATGACCCTCCTGAAGAAGAAGCCATGCCAGATTGTTCGCAGCAGGTGCGAAATCAGGATTAATCTCCAGGGCCTTCTCATACATCTCGCGCGCCTTTGCTGTCTTTTCTTCTACCTGATATACGGCACCCAAAGCCATGTGGGCCAGGATGAATTTTGGCTGTTTTTCGAGGATTTCCTTGTACTGGCCGATCGCCTTGGCAGTTTCATTCTTTGCTAAATAAAGACCCGCCAGGGAAAGATAAGGACCCGCCAGGTTTGGATTAAGGTCCAGCGCCTTCTTGAAGGCAACTTCACCTTGCTCATAGTCCTTTTGGAATAACAAGATTTTGCCACGCATTTCATGAAGGACACCCGCCAACCGAGGGTTTTTCTCATGCTGAGAGATTTTTTCGTCCAGAAACGATAATGCTTTGGCCGGTTGCTTCTGGACCACGTACAGGGAGACCTTTGCTGCCATAGCCGGCAGATGGTCGGCTTTCAATGCCAGGACTTTATTCAAGTGGGCCATGGCCTCCTCAAAACGGCGCTGGTAGCTGTCAAGTATGCCCAACTTGTGATAGGCAACGTGGTTGTCAGGGCGGAGCTCCGTTGCTTTCAAGTAAGCCTGTCGGGCGCTTTCCACATCTCGCTTTAAGACGTAAACATTCCCTTTCAGTACAAGCGCTCGGTAGTTGTTAGGTTGTCTTTCAACGACTACGTTGAGTTGTTGCAGGGCCAGGTCGGCCGCTCTTTCACCCAGATAGATTTCCGAAAGAAGCATTCGTGCCCTCAGGTTGCCCGGACCATACTCCACAGCCTTGAGCAATGCTCCCTTGGCCTTTGTCCGGTCTTTTTCGGCCAGATAGGCGAGGCCCAGGTAATAGTAGGCACCTGCATGGCGGGGATGATCCTTTGTAACGGCTTCAAGGAGTTCTGCCGCCTCCCCCAGCTTCCTGTCTCTAAGAAGAAGACGGGCTTTCAGCAGGCGGGCGCGCAGGTTGCCCGTGTCTTTTTCAAGTACTTTATCAATGAGTTTTTGGGTTTCCTCTGGTTTGCCCATGTCCATGTAAAGAGACGCAACAGCATTCCGGATCTCAAGATTTTCAGGGTGGAGTTTTTGTGCTTCTTGCATCCATTGCAAGGCCTGCTCCCATTTTCTTTGAGAAGCGTAGAAGGCCCCCAATGTCGTCTTCGGAGCGATACTCTCAGGTGCCCGCTCAGCCATTTCAAGATAGACTCGCTCGGCTGCCTCTATGTCGCCGCGGCGCACGTAAAAGCTGCCCAGTTCACCGAGCAGGGCCATGTTTTCCTGGTTTTTGACAATGGCCTGCTTGAGTTCTCTCTCTGCCTCCTCAATCTCGCCTCGCCCCTCGTAAAAACGCGCGAGTTCCAATCTGGGAACAGGATCAGCCGGGCTGGCCTTTACCCCTTTTGTTAAGTATTCTTCGGCCTCAGTAAACCGTCTTTGACTGCCGGCGATGCGAGCCAGCGAGATATAGGCCTTGATATTCTTTTCATCTAAGGCTGTTACCTTCTTAAGGGCTTCGGTGGCTTCCTCGGGCTTGCCTTCCTGCAGGAGCACCCCCATCTGCAAAAACAAGGCATCAACGTTTTCCGGTTCTTTTTGTAGAATGAAAGCTGCCTTTTGACCGGCTTCATCGGTTTTCTTCCCAAGAAGATAAAATTGCCCCAACTTGAGCTGAGCATCCAGATTTTCCGGATCAAGATCAACGGTCCTGGAAAGTTCCGCGAACGCCTCTCTCGGCTGCCCTGTTTTTAGATAGGCCAGTGCAAGCTGATAATGCGCACGGGCGAATTTTGGTTCTGCCTGAATCGCGTTCTTGTATTCAATAATGGCTTTTTTGAATTCCTGTTTCTCGGAATACGCGTCTCCCCGCTTCATGTGCTTGGCCCGCATCTCGGCCGGATCCCGGATGCACGACAACAATACGAGCAATAAAAGCGGGAAGAAAAATGCTCGACAGAAATTGTAATTAAAAAACCTCATATAAACCTCCATTGTGTTATGTCATTCCTAACTTGGGCAAGCCGGAACCTAAAGGGTTGCAAAGTTTTACTCTGATTTGTTCACCGGTTATTTTAAAATTCGAAATACGAAGCACGAAATCCGAAACAAATCCGAAATTCAAATGTTCAAATGCTCTAAACATTATTGGCTCTTACCCAATATGGCCCCGAAAATATTCATCAGTTCAGTCGCCTCTTTTACCAAATTTTTTCGTTCGTTTTCCTGTTCTGATTCATCATACGTATCTATCAATCTTAACCAATATCGACTTTCTTTAGCCTCTTTGCGACAGATTTTAATTCTCATGATGAAGTCTTTCTTGCTGAGTGATTCGTTCGCTTCAATGTAGTTCGCGCCAACAGAACCTGATGCATTGATCAGTTGTTTTCCGTCTTCAATGTTTGCTATGGATTTACGCAATTTCTTTACGAACGCTCTCACCCTCTTTGCAAACGCAAACGTACGATCTTCAAGGTCGTATTGTTTTGAATTTTGTTTTTTTGTCATTCGAATTTGTTTCGGATTTCGATATTCGGATTTCGGATTTATTTAATGTTGTTTCCAGGCCCCACTTCAATCTCAACCCTCCGATTTGCCCTGCGGCCTGTAACACTTGTATTAGGCTTTAGTGGATTTTCTTCTCCAATGCCAATGGCCTGAATTCTCATTGGGCTGATTCCCTTTGCCACCATGTAACTTTTTACAGTGTTCGCTCGCAATTCAGAAAGCTTTTTATTGTAACGGTAGCTTCCCAGTGTGTCTGTATAACCCCTCACAATGATCTCAATGTCACTGTTTTCCACCACCACAACTGCAAAACGATTAAGGATATCGTATGCCTTTGCTGAAAGCTCATTCGTGTTATAGTCAAAGTGAATGATAAGATTGAGATCCCCAGGGAGCAAAGGCTGTTCGTGATCATTGAGTAAATTTGTCCTAGCGGTATGGGTGGTATCTTGTTTTGTGATAACCATATCAGTATCGCCCCCAACACGTTCCTTTGGTGGAATAAGAGGGCGAGACATTGAAGGCTGCTGTCCTTGCGCTTGAATCCCTCCAGCCTGGTTTGAATTTAACCCTTCTGGACTACTAAATTCCTGACTAGGATGGTTGGCGTGGTATTGGATATCGTTGCTGTGCCTCAAGGCATCAACGAGGTATACACAGAAGGCGATCACCGGCAGCAGGCATGCGTAAAGGGCTACTCTTCGCAGCGGCTTCTTTACCTGTTTTCCTGTTGTGTGCCCTTTGATGTCCTTTTGCCCGGTTTCACCCGGTATGACGAGTTCTTGTGCGCACTCATTTATGATCGCAGGGCTAATGGTTTTGAGGCCTCTCACATAGCCGGTCAACAGGGCATGATCACATATGATATTGATGAGACGCGGGTAGCCGCAGGAAAAAGCATATATCTCGCGAATAGCCTTCTTAGTGAAGATTTCTTTTTCAGCGCCCGCAACCTTCAATCGGTATTTGATATATTTTGTTGTTTCGCTCTCTGTCAATGGATAAATTTGGTGTATTATCGCAATCCTTTGCCTGAGGGCCCTGCACTCATTTTTCATTAATGTCTTCTTAAATTCATTCTGACCCACAAAGAATATATTTAAAAGCTTTGTATTTTCCCTTTCTATATTGGATAGCAGCCTGATTTCCTCAAGGAGTTCTGTGGACAGTTTTTGAGCCTCATCAATGATCAGCAATACTTCTTTCTGATTTGCGTAAGTATTATTCAAAAACTGCGTAAAACTTACGAGAAAATCAACTTTCCTTGCGAATTTGTCTTCGATTTCGAATGCTGTTGCAAGAAAATTAAAAAATTCCAGTCTCTCCAGATTCGGGTCCACAACTGTTGCAACGATGGTATTGCTGTCAAGATCTCTTAGCAGGGCATTGATCAGGGTGGTCTTACCTGTACCCACATCACCGGTAAGCAAGAGGAAGCCCCTACTATCGAGCACGCCATACTTCAACATAGCCAGGGCCTCTTGATGCTTTTCGCCAAGCCACAGGAACCTAGGATCTGTGGTTATCTGAAATGGCTTCTCGACCAGATTGTAGTGAGATAAATACATGTCGTGATTCTCTCGCCCGCTCCCTTCGGTCGCTTGAGTCCGCAGAGACCTCTGAGACTAGAATTTGGCCTGATTTTTTGACCCCGGTTAAATAGGCTTTGCCCCGATACGGTCATTCCCTGGCCCAGACCTGACTTGCAAAAGTAAGTTCTATGGCTTCCACCTCCAAATTGTTACAGTGACACCAGAGTGTTGCAGACAAGTCGCGCCAGGGCGGGCCAACACCCCGATAGGGGCGAAGCCCCCTAGCTCCATCGATGTATATCATTACCCCGCTACATGGTCAAGCCGTTCAAGTCGTTCGACGTGAAATCTTCCTTGTCTCTCACCCCAGTGGAATATGGCACACAAGTGCTCCGGTTGAATATGCTTCGCATTTCATGAGGTAAACATTCAACAGGACAAGCATTCCACAGGGCAGGCAGAGGCCTCGGAGATTATCTCACGCAGAGGCCCAGGGTTCTTGAGTAGATTTCCTGAGAGGACAATTCAGCTTGAACTGCCATCCCGCTGTCGCGGGAGATATTTAATATAGCAAATGCTTATGTCACAGCTCAATACTAGTACTAACCAGATAACAAATGTCCGCCTTGGCGGACTGAGCTCTTGGCCGGATTTTTTGGCCTTGCCCCGTTAAATGCCTGCCCTGCCTGCCCTGTGAAATGTATCACCATATTTCACCGGGGTAGGGAAGCCTGCCCTGGTGCGGACTGGGCCAGGGT
This sequence comes from Desulfobacterales bacterium, assembly GCA_030616425.1. Lineage (GTDB taxonomy): Bacteria > Desulfobacterota > Desulfobacteria > Desulfobacterales. The sequence continues at coordinate 11,306 of JAUWXJ010000055.1, forward strand.
CTGGGCCAGGGAATGACCGTATCGGGGCAAGGCCAAAAAATCAGGCCAAAAAGAAACTATCTTGTCAATCTTGTAGATCCTGTCGGAAGAGGGTAGTTCTCAGCGTCCTCTGTGGACTCTGCGAGAGATAAGAATCCCAGATGTCCATGGCTGCCGTGCTCCAATGAGAAAATAAAGTCCACTCATATGAAATTTTCTACCAATTAGTGATAGGGGATTACTTGTTTGGTGAATGACCCACCCTGAGAAATTCGCGAGGCATATCGTAATGTCATGCATAACAAGTTGAAATAACTGAAGATAAACTTATACCAGTTTTCATTCTGATCTCTATGAAATAATGGCACGAACATTGTAAGAAGAAAGGAGTGGAGTAAAGTGTAATCCATTTGAAGCAGGAGTAGTGTGCCCAAAGAGTTGAGGCCAGGAGGTCATCTCTCTTTTGATAGGGAAGATATTA
>JAUWXJ010000116.1 GCA_030616425.1 Desulfobacterales bacterium
GTACGAGCACGGCGATTTCTCCGTGAGGTGGACGCCTCTGTGGTCCTGGTAAATGCCTCCACGCGCTTCAATGACGGGGGTGAGCTCGGCTTGGGGGCCGAGATCGGAATCAGCACATCCAAGCTCCACGCTTACGGCCCCATGGGGCTGGAGGAGTTAACTACCACTAAGTTTGTGGTTCTTGGAGATGGGCAGGTCAGAACATAGGGTGTATTCGTGCGGTTAGGCCTATTTGGTGGTACCTTCAATCCAATCCACCTCGGTCATCTCAGGGCCGGGATAGAAGTCCGGGAGGCTTTTAACCTAGACAAGCTTTTGTTTATCCCGTCTGCCCATCCCCCGCACAAGACGGCCGATCAAGTGGCCAATGCCGAGGATCGTCTTGAGATGGTCCGCCTGGCCATCCAGGGGGAGCCCTCCCTTGAAGTCTCTGATGTGGAACTGGCTCGTCCCGGCCCGTCATACACGATCGAGACCTTGCAATACTTTCAGGACCGGTTTGGTTCTGAAAGTGACATCTATTTCATTGTCGGCCAAGATGCCTTTTCGGAAATCACCACATGGAAGTCGTACAAGGCGCTTTTTGGCACGGCTCATTTCATTGTAATGACCCGTCCCCGCTCCAATCTGCGCAGCCTGGAGGACTTCATCCACACGCAGATATCTGAAGGGTATCAGTACGATCCAACATCTAACCGATATAACCACCCCGAGTGGTGTACTATCTTTTGTCTCAATATTACTCATCTGGATGTTTCAGCTAGTCAGATACGCGAGTTGATCAGGCAGGGTCGCCCCATCCGTTTCCTTGTCCCAGGCAAGGTTGAGGACTTTATCCTGAAAAAGGGACTCTACCGATGACGTTACCTTACCAAGGTGGGGTGAGGCGGTATGTGAAGGCAGTCCTCAACATGAAGGCCTTTGACGTAGTTGTACTGGATGTGCGCGGGCTCGCTTCCTTTGCAGATACCTTCATCATATGCAGCGGCCGCTCTCACCGGCAGGTATCGGCTATCGCGGAATTCGTTGAGAAAGAACTCAAGAAAAAAAGGATGAAACCCTTGGGCGTGGAAGGGCTCCGACAGGGACACTGGGTCCTCATGGATTATGGGGATGTAGTCATTCATGTCTTTTATGAGCCGATACGAACCTTCTTTGACCTTGAAGGCCTCTGGTCAGACGCCAGGCGAATCGAGATCAGTGAAGCCTGAAACGCAAACTGACAATCTATGAAACATCCACCCCAAAAAGAAGAAACGCTCCCCGTCATCAGCCCCAAAGATCTCTTGAGGGTCCCGGGGAAGCAGGCCCTTGAACTGATTCTTGAATCACCCAGACCTGTCACACTGGTGCAATCGCTGGCTGAGGAAGATCTGTTCTGGCTTGTCCAAGATATCGGTCCTGAGGATGCCCTTCCGATCCTGGCCCTTGCCTCAAATGATCAGTGGCAGTATCTGCTTGACGTGGAGCTGTGGGCAAAGGACCGCCTGGAGATCGATACGGTCAATCAATGGCTGGGCCTTCTGCTCAAGGCAGACCACGAGAGGTTCTTGAATTGGGTACTGCAAGAAAATAATGAGCTTATTGAGCTTCATCTGTTCAAGCATATCGAGGTCAGAATAAGGGAAGAGGATGAATCCCCATCCGATTTTGATGAGGGCTACTTCAGCCTGGACAATCTCTTCTATATCCGGATCAAGCATAAAAAGTACGAACAAACCATCAGGGAATTCCTTGATCGCCTTGCGCAGCATGACCTGCACAAATTCCATCAGGTGCTGCTTGAATTGGCCGGGGTTCTGCCGGCAGAGGTAGAAGAGTATATGTATAGAATCAGAAATGTCCGGCTGGCTGAAAAGGGTTTCCTTCCCTTTGAAGAGGCTATCGGGATCTACCAGTACCTGAACCCGGAAACTCTTCATGAAGAGGAACCTCAGCTCCACAAACACACACAAGAGGAACAGCCCTCTCAGCCAGTCCCTGTATCCACGTCACTACTTGTCCAGGACATAGACCTTTTCTATCTTTCTCTGAGACAGATAGAAGACGGTAATGTTCTGGAACGACTTCAGATGGAATTGACTGCATTGTGCAACCAGATCATTTCCGCAGATTCCCTTGTCCTTCGGGATAAAGAGAACCTTGTGAGTGTCGTAAGAAAGGCCTGCGGATATTTGAGCATTGCGCTCGAAGAGATGACTGGTGCAGACCCGCAGAAAGCTGTTCACTTGCTTGATAAGTTTCCTTTACTCCACATATTTCGTGTAGGTTATGGTGCCGCCCTGGAGTTACGATGGAAGACAGAAAAATGGCTCAAAGAGAGCTGGTTCGTCAAGCAGGCCCTTGATTTTAGCTTCTGGGATGATGCCTGGAAAGGTATACTCGAAGGACTGCTCAAGAAACGGCCACTTTTTTACACAGGCTTTTCCGAGGGCGAGTCATATCGTGAATTTAAGAGTGCAGAAGACATCATACATTGCCAAAGAGCCCTCGATGAGATCAAGGCCCTGGACCAACTCCTGTCTCTGGCGTTTACTGAAAGCATCGTGGCTGTGCCGGTTCAGGCCTATCATCCAATTACTTACAAGAACCTTCTTTTCACCTGCTGGGCCAGACACCACCAGGGCCTTTCAGAAGAGACAAAGCCCCTTGCAATCGAAGAGTTGAAGTCCTTTTTCAGAAATCTCTGGGAGAAAAAGACAAAACCGTATCAAGTAGACATCAAAATGAGACAGGCCTTTATGGACTGGCTTCAAATGCGATCTAGTCAGTCTGTGGCCGACATTCTGGACCAAGTAGGAAATACCATTGATCACCTATTTGAAGAGCTTGAAAAGGAATATGGTTCAGTCGCCCTTAAGGATCTCGATCCCAGATACATCAAGCTTTTCTTGGTCACCCCTTGAGTTCTAACCTTTGAGAAACAATGCTGGATTAATCGGAACCCCTATTTCATCTTAAGGATATCCCAAAATTGAGGCTGTTCAGGCTATAGATAGACATTAAGGCTTTGACCGGCCTGCTCCCCGCAAGCCCCGTCCGGAAGGGCGGGGTCGAGGGGAGCTATAATGAATTGTTTCTCTTCCTTACCGGGAAGCCCCGTGCGGAAGCACGGGGAGGCTTCATATCGTTTTGATATCGTAACATTTCCAAAACTTATGATTATGGCAAGTAATCAAGAATCGGGGGGTCTAAGAACAAGAAAACGGGGCGGCCCTGTTGTTTGGAGTCATCAAAACAGATCATTGCCTCCCCATTTCTTGCTAAGGGGCAGTATGAAGAGCTATTTCTTTTTCTTAGTGGTCTTCTTTTTAGTGGTTTTCTTTTTAGTGGTTTTCTTTTTTGCAGTGGTTTTTTTAGTAGCCTTTTTTTTCTTTGCTGTTGCCATGGCTTCCTCCGTTAGATGGTCAATTTATGACGAACGCTACCTTGCCCCTTAGGAATGAAAATGAAATTTTGCACAAATTGGATCGCCTATCTTGTAGGCTGGTCCACAGTAATGTGCAATATATAGTATGTCAAGCTTTTTTTCAGTTTTTTCAGCAGCCACCCTTACCCTAACATCCTTCACAAGCTCTCCCTATGCGGGATAACCCCGAACTACTATGTGTTGCAAAGCGCTTTGCCTTGACACACAAGCCCATTTTTCCTATATTCGGCCCACTAAAAAAGCGAGTTCTTATCAACTTCAATCTGGGAGAATATCACAAGATGGTTAATAGGTTCTCGGAGGAGATGACATATGGATAAAGGCAGGCAGGAGCTGGTCAAAAGATACAGGGAGAATCCAATTATAAGACACGATGATATACCCGTCCCTTGCAATACTGTATTCAATGCCGGAACCGCAAGGCATAAGGATGAATATATACTCCTCCTTCGGGTGGAGGCGCTTGAGGGCAAATCGTTTTTCATGCTGGCAAGGAGCAGGGATGGTTTTGGTTTTAATATAGAGGAAGTTCCTGTTATGAAGCCCGCTCAAGATAGACCCTTCAGCATATATGAGAAGAGGGGGATTGAGGACCCGAGAATTACCAAGATAGATGATACCTATTATATATTGTATACAGCATATTCCAGACATGGACCGAGATTAGGACTTGCCAAGACCATGGACTTTAAGACGTTTGAGAGGATTGCGCTCATATCCCAGCCCGAGAACAAGGATGCGGTGCTCTTTCCCAGAAAGATTAAAGGCAGGTTTGTGAGGTTTGATAGACCTTCTACCCCTGGTGGCGCTGATATGTGGATATCATATTCTGAGGACCTCGTGCACTGGGGAGACTCCAAGATAGTTATGGAGACGCGCCCGGGCTTCTGGGACTCCAGGAAGATTGGAGCAGGCGTGCCACCAATTGAGACAGATAAGGGCTGGCTTGAGATATACCACGGTGTGAAACAAACCTCAGGAGGTAATATTTACAGGTTAGGATGCGCCATCTTTGACCTCGATGACCCATCAAGGATAATAGGGCGTTCCAAGATACCGGTACTTACACCAAAGGAATATTACGAAAGAACAGGCGATGTGCCGAATGTTGTCTTTACATGTGGTGCGATATTAGAGCCCGAGACAGAGGAGGTAAAAATATATTATGGCGCCAGTGACACCTGTATATGTGTCGCTACAGCAAAGATCGAGGATTTACTTGAAAGTGCTATATCTGGATTTGAGGAACCTTAAGGCGAGGAGGAAGTAGGTGAGAATAGGTATGGTTTCTACATTTCCTCCAATAGAGTGCGGAATAGGCACATATGCCTCGTATCTTATGGAGGAATTGAAGAAGCTACATAATGAGGTATATGTAGTATCCCAGACAGGAGCAGAGGGTGAGAGGGTCTATCCTGTGTTTAACGCAACCGATGGCGACCTTGCTGAGAAGGTCTTTGAGGCGATGATAAAATTCACGCCCGATGTTGTGCACATTCAACACGAGTATGGTCTCTATGGTAAACATATGGGAGTGAATGTTATTCCACTACTGTACAAATTCAAATTCGCAGGCATCCCTGTTGTGGTAACCCTCCATAGTGTGTATGAAAAGTTTAACGATAAACAGGCATTGATAACCGATGCCCTCGTAAGAATCTCCAGCGCAGTAATAGTGCACCACAATTTTCAGAAAGACTCTTTGAGGGCAACTATTAAAAAGGGTGGAAAAATTTACATAATCCCACACGGCGCGAGAGAGGTTACGCCCGTGCCTAATGCCAAGAAAAAATTAAAGGTGGAGGGTAAGAAGACGATATTGGTGACCGGATATTTCAGGCCCAACAAGGGATATGATAGGGTTGTTAAGATGTTCCCGGATATCGTAAAGGAGGTTCCTGAGGCCTGGCTCCTTATCGCTGGAAAGACAAGGCTTCAGGAGTTTAGGGATTACAGGGATTACTTCTTTAGACTTATAGAGGAGTCACCTGCCAGAGACAGGATATTGGTCTTAAGGGGACAGTTTCCACAGAAGACACTTGATACGATAATCTCGGCAGCGGATATAGTCCCAATGCCTTATCTAACAGGGGCTCAGAGTGGTATAATGGCCCATTGCCTCGCATTTGGAAGGCCAATAGTTGCCTCCCCGCTAAAATCTTTTGTAGAGACAATTGAGGAGAGCAAAGCAGGGCTAATAGCAGAGAAGGATAGGTTTGTTGAGGCTATAGTCAGGATTTTAAATGATGACAAACTTGCCAGAGAGCTTTCTGAAAACGCCCTCAGGTTTGTAAAGAGCCGCCTTTCCTGGAAGAAGATTGCTGAGCAAACAGTTAAGGTATATCACAAGATAGTTACCACACCTTATGGTAGGGCAAGGTATGTGGAGTTTTAATAATGGAAGAGGGGAGAGGTTCTATCGCCTGGTCTATAGGGATACTCCCTGAAGTAATTACTGAATATGATAGGAAGGCCCGGCCATTGATTCTTGGGTAAGGCCCCTGTTGCTTGCCGGTTCGACTTTCGGCTGTGTAGGCCAGGGGCTTCCATAAAATTGGAGTCTTGGAAGAGGCCATCCAGGACCTTCTAAAAAAGCACGAAAAGAAACTCAAAAAACATCCCCCCTACCCTCTTCCCATCCAAAACTACTGAATTTTCTCAGTATTTTCACAGTAAAAAATAGTATCGACTATGTGAGCTTTCTGTGATACAGGAAAAACTCCTTAACCTTAAGCCAACAGGAGTGCCATGAACTGAACCCGAGACCCCGTTTCTCAAAAGAGAGGTGGGGTTTTGATATGATTTTCATATCGTAACATTTCCAAAACTTATGATAATGGCAAGCATACATAATCTGGTCTCGAACTATGGCAGTTGTGATGTTGTCAGGTTATCTTCAACGGTGTATTAGTCCATATTTCAGCCGACACTTGTCTTATGGAGGCGTCAAGGATACAAACCTTCAAGAGAGCGGTTTCTGTTATAGCCGACATACTGTTTTATCGAAATGGGAATGGTAGGCAATCTAATATCCAGAATCATCTTCGCAGTAATAGCCTTTCTAGTAGCTTTTGGGGCTACGACTTATTTGACTGAGGCCTACAATTTATGGAAAGAAAGGCAATTTGTTAAGAGCGACGAGTTCAGAAAACTTGTGCCGAACATTGACGTAAGAATAACCCCTTTTCCTGACACAATTCCACTGTCTAACGGAACATCGGCTTTTGCAACGACAAAATACAAATACCCTTTGAAAGACTCTGTTCTCTCTATTTGTAATACGAACAATCATTCTGTTGTACCAAGGGACACCCTTGTTACCTTCTTCTTCCCTAAAACAATAAGAGAGATTCACAATCATCCTTCCGTTAGTGGTGACGCTGGCCCCCATGTAATGATGTTTCGTATGTTCAGAGAGAAAGCCCCTGGTGTATTTGAAACAATTGAACAACGCCCACAAGACACCTCGCTGACGGACAATTTCAGTTTTTCTGTTCAGAAATTTGATCCAAATAGCGGTTCCTACAATTCAAATGTGGCGCAGTTTTCTTGCGAAAGATGGCCAAAGAACGGCGTTTTTGGCGCAAGAGTCATAGTCGATATGACTAATAAAGTTAGAACCATTTTGGGTTCCGATCAACGTGATAAATACTTTGGTTCGTTTTCGTACGACATAAGGGGCAAGTCATACGAGGGTAAGATCGAAGGGGCTATTCCTAGTAATGTTGCTGAGTTTGATAAAGCCGTAAATCAAGAAAGAGAAAGAGCGTTAACTTTTGTGAGCGAGAATATTTTACTTATATCTCAATATGTAAAGAATCAATTTAAGGATATGGGCAGGGGGTCAGTTATTGTCAAGTTGGAGGATTTTGAAAAGCACGTTGACAAGGCCCATAAGATTCATGTTGGATAGGGGAGGCTTTAGCTTGCCAGTCTTGTTCGTCCCCTAAGGTGTTAAGCGTAGAAAAACAGCATATACAGAGGGAGCATTTATCCAAGAAAGTAATGGTGAAAAGAGTACCCGTTTGGGTGCTTTGATTTGGTGAACAACTATGAAAATGAACGTACGAGAGTTGGCAAAAAGGCGTCTTCCATATCCTGTAAAACAGGG
>JAUWXJ010000122.1 GCA_030616425.1 Desulfobacterales bacterium
ATACGGTTTACCCAAATAGACACGTAGAATGTATAATATGACCGCCGCCAAGGATCTCAAAGAACGCGAAATTAGATCGTTCCAGTACTCCTAACCAGCCCTTGATCTATCCTGACGAACCGCAAAAGCGAGTGCATTCTACCTGAGTAGCTATCTCTTCGACTTTTCACCAACTCTTATGTGACCAGCATTCCATCAACGGTCGCACCACACTTTGGACACTTGCCATCAGCAATCACATTCTTGGATATGTGATAACCCCACCGCTCGATCAACGGCTCGCAGCAACTATAACAAATTGTATTTTCCCCTTCGTCCCCAGGGAGATTGCCGCTGTACACATAACGAAGTCCCGCCTCAAGTCCGATCTCCCGGGCCTTGTGAATACTCTCAGATGGTGTAGGTGGACGGTCTGTAAGCTTGTAGGTGGGATGAAAACGGCTAATATGCCACGGGGTTTCAGGGCCAAGTGAGTTAGCAATAAAGGTGGCTAGCTGTTTAAGTTCTTTTTTATCATCATTGAGCCCGGGGATAAGAAGCGTAGTAACCTCAACAAAGATCCCAAGAGACTTCATCAGTTCAAGGGTATCCATCACGTGCTTTCGCTTTGCGCTGCATTGCTCTTTATAAAAATCATCGTTAAAGGCCTTAAGGTCCACATTTGCTGCATCAAGGTATGGCTGAATCATATGCACGGCCTCGGAGGTCATGTAGCCGTTTGTTACAAAGACATTGAGGATACCCTTCTCGTGGGCAAGCTTGGCTGTATCATATGCAAATTCGAAAAAAACGGTGGGTTCAGTATAGGTGTAGGCAATGCTGCGACAGTCTGCCCGCTCTGCGGCACTCACCACATCCTCTGGGCGGTAAAGGTCACCCGGGATTATTCCCTTGCGGTCAGCAGGGAGCTGGGCAATATCTGCATTCTGACAAAAACGGCATTTGAAGTTGCATCCAACCGTTGCAATGGAATACGAAAGTGAACCGGGCAACACATGATAAAGCGGTTTTTTTTCGATGGGATCCACGTGCTGAGCAATCAACCTCCCATAAACAAGGGTCTTTAGAATCCCGCCCCGGTTTTCGCGAACGCCGCAAATGCCCTGCTTCCCTCCTTTGATAAGGCAGCGGTGGTTGCACAGGTTGCACCGGACCTTCTTATCCTCGACTGGTTCGTACAGATAGGCTTCCATTGGTCATTTGTCACTGGTCATTAGTCATTTGGTCAATAACGGAGTGCCTAAAGTGAACTAAGGTGCCTAAATAATGAAGACCTCAACCCTGGCCCAGACCTGTTTTGAAATGCTGAAAATTACAAAACCACGATCTCGAAATATTAGACCCCTGCATTGTATTGCATATATGTTGCACCAGGGCGGGCTTTGACCCACTTCTCCACAGTCAATTATTAATCGTCAATCATCAATCCCAAGTCTTCATCAACCCCGGTGTAGCCTTTGTGGGTTGGCTCACATACCCAATGGGTATATTCTGAGTACGATACCGTGGCACAAGTGTGACCACCATACCCATGAAGCACCCAAACGGGCACCTGTGAATAAAGGGCCATCTCTCAAAACGTTGGGTGAATCTCCTGAAGCTGGTAGGGAGCTGGAGAACCGTTCCCCATCTGTAGGGCGTTTTGTCCAGAATCTGCCGAACATATCCTTTAACCTCCCACACACTGAAAAATCTGGCCCGATTATACATGCTTTCTGAAAATATCCCCCTCAGCCTTCGCTCAACTCCCTTGATAGCATAACGGTTTAGAACGCCCAAAAAAATGCGGTCTTTGGCCACACGACATGCCTCTTGAAGGGCCTTTTGAGCATCATCCACAAATTCCAGGGTCGTGATCAGGGTGGCAATATCGAAGCTGTTATCCTCAAATGGGAGATCCTCAGCCAGGCCCTGGTGCAACTCAACGCGATGTCCGAGTTTTGCTCGTGCAATGTCAATCATGTGGGGGGATGCGTCAAGGCCAGTTATGTCGAGGCCCATCTCCAAAAACATAAGGAGATGTCTGCCTGTACCACATCCTATGTCTAAAATCCGCTCCCCGCGTACAGGACGAAGCAGCCTGAGCAAAAGCTGATCTTCAAGATCAACAATAAACTGATTCCTATGGTCTTGATACCAGTTGTCGTATTCTCGGGCTGCCTTAATGTCGAAAACATATCCCATGACGCATCTTTGAACTGCAAAAGCGCTCGCTAACCCCACAGCTTGCTGCAGGGAGCTTCAAACCTGAATGCACAGCAGTTTGGGCAACAACCTGACAATAAATAACAATCCCTTTATATTAAAAGATCAAGAAGAAAACAAGTTTTCATGTAGGAGATGGCCCCACAAGTGCACTAACTCACTAAAGGACTGATCTGTAATTTTTCTTGATTTTGTTGGCCTTATCTACTATGGAAAATAAGGTGTTTTCATCCTGCTAACGGACTCTTGGATTATTGCGAATCGTCTAATACAGACTATCGCAATAGTTCGCCATTCGGGGCACCTGGACTGTTAGAGCAACTCAGGTAATTTAGTCCTGGCATGCATCCGGGGGAGGGGGAGAGCTATGGCCAGCATTAACAAAGTAATCCTAATCGGCAACCTTGGAAGAGACCCCGAGGTTCGGTACACGCCCAGCGGGACGGCGGTAGCAAATTTCAGCATCGCCACTACGGAGAACTGGACCAATAAGGACGGTGAAAAGGAATCGCATACGGAATGGCACCGTATTGTAGCATGGGGTCGATTGGGAGAGATCTGCGGAGAATACCTTTCAAAGGGAAAACAAGTCTATATCGAGGGACGCATCCGCACAAATGAATGGGAAGACCAGGAAGGTAACAAGCGTCAAAACAAAGAGATTGTCGCCCTTACCATGCAAATGCTTGGATCCCGCACTCCAGCGGAACCGCTCCCGGATGAAAGCCCCAGTCCTGAGCCAGATACAGCCTCCAGTGGACCAACTGAGGACGACATCCCGTTTTAGTCACTCTTCGTTTAACAATTAGAGGGGGGCTTTAAGACAAGGGAAACCGCTGAATAGTAGCCCGCAGGGCCTCCAGCCGTACATTACTCGGACACGAACAGAAGCGGTCTCCTTTATCGCAAATCAGAATGTCTAACTGGTACGACTCCCAGGAATATATATTTGACCTGCCTCCTTAAGCTCGATTGAAGAACCCTGCAGCAAGCTGCAGGGAATCTTCGACCGTAAGGAAGTTTACTGTTTTTAGATTGTTTGCATCCCCTTGCTCCGCACGGGCATGCAAACTTAAAGAATGGCACTTCATTCTTCTTTGTTTTGCGGCTTGCAGCCGCTCAACAAAGCCACCTGCTGCGCAGGTGGTTATTTAGGCGCTCGCCCCCCGTCCGTCTGCGGCGGGGAATGCGCTCGCTTTTGCGGTTCATTCGGAACAAACCAACAGACCCAACCCTAGTCTTTCTTCTCTTCTTCCAACCTATTTGGTTCTTTGGGCTCAGGGGTTTCTTCTAACCCCCCGGAGGTGGCTTTCTTGAAGTTCTTTATCCCCTTTCCGATGCCGCTTCCGATCTCAGGAAGCTTGCCCGCCCCGAAAATGATGAGAATAATGACCAGAATAATGATTAACTCTGGCATGCCGATTCCAAACATTTAGTCTCCCCCTTGTTTTTCCTATCTACTCAAAAGAGTTCATTTTATAGGTTGCCTATTCTTCAAGTCCAGTATACGTTCTTTGATAACATTAAAACCAGAGTGTGTCAATCATCGCCAGGTTCAGCCTTCTTTCATATTCTCTATAATCTTTGCATACGCCTCGTTAATCTCGGACATCTTCCCCCTGGCGAGCTCTTGAATCACAGGATCTGTGTCCACAAATCTATCAGGATGATACTTTTGGGCAAGCCTCTTGTAGGTAGCTTTGATTTCCTGCGGCCCTGTATCGTACGGAACTTGAAGCACATCATAGTATGGCTTGAGCCTGGTGCCAAACAGCCCCTTTTCTACGAGTTTCGGATTGTTATGCAATGTATGCCCCACCAGTAGACCAAGGGCAGCACCAACCGGCCCCCCCATGATCCAGCCTATGCCTGCCCCGAGTGCTTTGTGAAGCTTCCCTTTCTGTTTTTCGTCCATTTCATCAAGAATTATCGAACATTTAGCCAATCGAGTCAAGCACAATAAGCCGCTTGCCTGAAAGGGCCGATTATGTTAGGCGTGTTAACTCATCATGCACCCTGTAATTGGGGAAAAGGACCTAAGTATGGCTGAATTCAAAGGCAATGCGTTGGCCCTGCTCATCGGCAGCCTTCCTGTAGCCGACCACGACCAGGCCATTAGCCTGGTCATGAAATACACACCCGATATTCCCTTGTGGGCTCAGCTGCCAGTTCACCCACAAGAGAGCATGATGACCCAATTTCTGGATGGCGTGCCGGGCGTTGTGCGTAACAAGGACCGCGTTTTTGTTGATACATCAGTACCAACCTTTGAGGATGACCTGCTCAAATTCTACGAAGACTATCTTTCAATAACTGAAGGAAACTCATCCCTGGATGGCACCCGATTTGTCCTTACCCCGGAGACCGCAAGAGGCTTCTTCACCCTGCTCAATGTGATGAAATCAGCTACGCGGTTTCCTGTAGCTCTCAAGGGTCAGATTACCGGACCTGTGACCTTGGCCACAGGGTTGACAGACCAGCACAAGCGCGCCCTCTTCTACGACGACAGGCTCCTTGACGTGGTAATCAAAACTATCGCAATGAAAGCACGGTGGCAGGCAGAGAAATTATCACAGTGGGACGCCCCCGCCCTAATCTTCATAGACGAACCAAGCCTGGCCGGCTTTGGCACTTCGGCCTTTATTAGTATATCGAAAGAAGATGTATCCAGAGTCCTTTCAGAAGTCATTGACGCCATACATCAGGGAGGGGGCCTTGCTGGGGTGCATGTGTGCGCAAATACCGATTGGTCGTTGATCCTCGATTCCGCGGCCGACATACTTAGCTTTGATGCCTACGGTTTCTTCGACAGGCTAGCTCTGTACGAGGAATCTCTCAAGACCTTTTTCAACCAGGGCCGAATACTCGCCTGGGGAATTGTCCCCACCTCCAGCAGCCAGGATATTGCCGGGGAAACAGCTTCAAATCTGGTAACAACATGGGAGTCACAGGCTGGTCAACTGGAAGCCCTTGGCATAGAACGCACGAAGATCCTGACACAATCTCTGATTACACCCAGCTGCGGCACCGGCTCCCTATCCCCTGATGAAGCAATCAAGGTCCTTGAAATGACCCGCGGGGTTTCACAAACTTTACGCTCTCAAGGTTAAGCCGCCTGCAGCGGATGCTTTCGGGAGTGATGCCTCCTGTTTCGATCCCTTGACGCTGTCAAGGTTGCTTGATAAGTTCGATTAACTAGGAGCTTCTATCTTACCATGAAAAAATGCATCCTTCTTCCTTGTGTAGCTTTATTATTTCTCTTTTGCAGTTTTGTTAGTGTCGTGCATGCTTCACCATTCAAGGGACCATGGGAAAAACCTAGTGATGAGAAGACTGCCTACAAGCAAGAAACAAACAGGTTAAACCCGCTTCAGTCTCTGGTTGAACTTTACAGAAAATATATTTCACCGATCGATGGTAAGGATTGTCCCATGTATCCTAGTTGTTCAAGATACAGCCTGCTCTGTTTTGAAAAACACGGGCCTTTCATTGGGTGGGTGATGACTTGTGATCGGCTGCTCCACGAGAGAGATGAAATGCGCGAGGCTCTACTCATTCGCATAAATGGGGTAGAAAGGTTTTATGACCCCCTAGAGAATAATGATTTCTGGTGGCACAGTGAGCGCTGAACAGGCTGTAACCATTCAGGGGGTAAGAGAAGCGGTTTCCCTTACCCCGAAGGGTGAACTATTACAACGGGCAGGATGGCTTGCCGCTGTATCCATCATAATCTGTCTCTTCCCTCTCTATTCTCACGCCGGCCAGGCGGTTCTCCTCGACCCCGACCGTCAATTTCAGTTTGCTGAGTACTATTTTGAAAAAGGCGAGTACTATAGGGCGATCGGAGAGTACGAGCGGTTCATATATTTTTTTCCGGAGGCAAAAAAAGTTGAGCTTGCCAGGCACAGGATCGCCCTTGCCTATCTCAAGGGTGAGCGATATCAAGAAGCGATCCAGGCATTCAAACTCCTGATAGAAAAATACCCAAACTCCGCGTATGCTATCAAGTCTTATCTTAGAATAAGTGAGGCATATATTCGGCTCAAGCGCTATGATGAGGCTCTCATCAATCTTGACAATTTAATAACCATTGCGCCTGATCAAAACACCAAGGATGAAGCCTATTATCAGCGTGGCTGGATTTATCTGGAACAGGGATTGTGGGAAAATGCCCAAACCTGCTTTGATAAGATTTCCCCTCAAAATCGAGAAACATACAGGCTCAAGCAGTTGTTGGATGAACTCGATAAGAAAAAAGTCCTCAAGCGTAAAGATCCTACCAGTGCAGGATTACTTGCCATTGTTCCGGGCGCGGGCCACCTGTACTGTGAAAGACACAGAGACGCATTTGTCTCATTTTTGGTCAATGGGGCATTGATCTTTGCCGCCTATGAGGCGTTTGATCACGATCAGAATGTCCTTGGTGGAATTATTACCCTTGTTGAGGTTGGTTTTTATTCAGGCAACATCTACAGCGCGGTCAGCAGCGCCCACAAGTACAACCGGCACGAAAAAAACCGCTTTTTGAGGTACTTGAAAGAGCGCTCAAGTATCAAGATCTCTTTAACAGGCCCAGGGCAAGACCATTCACTTGTGCTTTCATGCCAGGTTTCGTTTTAGGCAACTAGAAATGATGGTTTCTTAAAAGGTCAGATTCAGGGAATGTGTCAGGTTTCTCGCTCCCGCCTGCCAATGCCTAGTTAGCCTAGCAACCACAATGCCGGCATATATGGCTATGGCGGGCAGGTCGCTCGAAATGACAAGTTGTTGGTACTTTTTACGAGTTCATAAAATATGGAGACAGAATAAGTAGCACCACTGGACTGAAAGGGGTCATTTTTTAAAGATTATTGCGGCTTATAGCATATGAGAGCAACTTGATCAAGCGGGATACGGGATAACAGTTGTGGTAAATGAAAGCTCCTCCCACATATAATTGGACTTTTTTTAACAAACTTTTTTTGTTGACACCTTGACTTACGTTGTGATACCAGACAAGTTATTGGTAATAGCTCATATATATCTTAATTATCTATACATTTTTGCCAAGATTCTCTTGGCAAACTGCACCATATCAGTACTTCCCAACCC
>JAUWXJ010000029.1 GCA_030616425.1 Desulfobacterales bacterium
GTGCTCCTTTTATTTGCCCCGTCTTCGTAAATTCCACATCAAACAGTTTGCTACCTTTCAAGGTATTTCTAAGATAATATATTTTAACGTCCTTAGGATTAAGCTCCCCACTAACAATCAGAAGCCTCACGCGATTGAGAAAATACTCGCTATGCGTCTCGACTACATATCTTTTCTTTCTCTTCGTCATTTGTTTGACAACGTAATTGGCAAATAATGCCTGAACCTTCGGATGTAAATGAATTTCAGGTTCTGCCAAGAAGAGGGTAGATTGGTCTGCTAATTGGTGATCAGCAACTACTATTGGCAAAAATTGACTAATACCAAATCCAACGTCATTCAATGGACAAAATACCTTTGTTTTAACAGGTTTTACTAACAATTCAAAACGGCCGCCTCTCAATTTCTTAGTTCTCATCTTTGATAATAATGTAAGATCCTTCATTATTTGTATTAAATTATAATATTCATCTGCCTTTTGAAATTCCCATTCTAAAATCTGGTTAATATGGTTTTCACCGCATTTACCAACTTTTTCACCAATGCCTGATTTTTGAAAGTGAGTTCGTTTTGGATGCAGCCTAAAGGAGCTTACAAAATTAGAACTTTTTTCTACAGTAGAAGTAATCTCGGGGGTTGCATGAAATGCCCTGATGGCATAGGCATTCTGAAGTCGCTGGGAGACAAGTGAATTCATATCAGACAGGCTCTTGAAAGTTAAAGTTTTCTTTAAATTCTCTATTGCAAACAAAGCCTTAGCCTTAGATATTGTCATTTTCATTTTTTTTCTTCGACTTGACGGGAAAATTTCCTGCACCATATCTTCCGTAATTTTATTCATTAGGGACTGAGGAATGGCTAGAAAAAACGGATCTTCTTTGGCAATATAGTTCAGCTGTAGGTTATACTTAGCTTTTTTCTGAATATTTACTTTTAGAAAATTGGTGTCCACTTTAAGATTCTTCAAAATCGGCATCAAACTTTCTGGATTTTCCTCCCATACAGTATTGTAATTGAATTGAGTTGTGCCATTGATGGTCAAATCAACTGTAAATGTCTGATCCCTCTTATGATTAAAAACTATATCTCTGAAATTTCCCATTTCCACATACTTGCCATTTAGAGAGTAATAAAACGGGAACCTATGCGTTTGGAGTGCCCCTAGAATACTGTATATAATTGCGCTTTTCCCGCTACTGTTCGCCCCTGTTAAAATCGTTAATCTGGGAAAATCTATACTTAGTTCCTCGAAGCATTTGAACTGTTTCAATGATAGACTAGTTATCTTCATTTGGTGCCTCCTAACTTAGCTGAATCTCCAAGCTATTTACGATCTGAAATACTCCTTCTAGCTTATTATGTGATAAACAATGTAACCTTTCGGGCATATGGATGTCGAAATGTAATGTAAGGCTTTGAAAAGTCATATATTGTTGTACATATCATAACTTTTCGTATGTTCAACTATTTTTATTTATCTTACTTATCTACCTAAGTCTATGGGACCCAAGTTAATCTCTGCCGCTTCTGCCAAATGGCTGTCCGTCACATGAGCATAGATTTGAGTGGTCTTTATTTCAGTATGCCCCGAAAGCTCCTGAATGGTCTTGAGGCTTCTTCCCTGCATCACCTGGATACTTGCATATGAATGAGGGGACGTCCATGAAATATTGACATTTGGAGTAAATAGGAGGGACGGTCGTGCATTTATGCGTTTTTTTTCGACGTCGAGAAGCAGGTGCTTTTCTGATGCCGGTTTCTGGCCCCTTTCCTTCGCTCGGCAGTTGGTCTAATATAGCGCACCCGGGAATCAGAGGAAAAGGTGTTTCAGTTTCCCCTTGTCTTTCTGGAGCTCTTCTGGCGAACCCTCAAATGCAACCTTGCCCAGTTTGATTGAGTAGACCCTATCACAAAGATCAAGAACCTCGCGGACTTTCTGCTCTACAATCAGGACGGTCGCCCCGAATTCATGGTTGATTTTGCGAATGTGACCCATCATAAATGTGACCAACTTCGGCGAGAGACCAAGAGATGGCTCATCCATGAGAAGCATTTTCGGGGTCATGATCAGAGCCCTGCTCAGGGCCAGCATCTGTTTCTCGCCCCCACTCAGCTTTCCTGCGTTTTGTTTCTTTCTTTTTTCCAGTTCCGGGAAAAGTCCCCACATTTTTTTTAATTCTTCTTTGAACCGATCTCTACGAAGATGCAGCCCGCCGATTTCCAGGTTTTCCAGAACCGTCATCTCGTCAAATACACGGTTGCCTTGCGGCACAAAGCCGATGCCGTCATTTACGTTAGCCCGGGTTCCACGGTTGGCAATAGGTTCCCCATTGTATATGACATTGCCGTTCCATACAGGAATGAGGCCAAAAATGGACTTTAACGCTGTGGATTTTCCGGAGCCATTGGGGCCGATGATGGCAGTGATCTTTCCTTCCACAGCCTCAAGATTTATCCCGAAAAGCACCTGTTTTTTGCCGTAACCGGTTTCTAACTCTTCAACGTTTAGCATAATATCATTCCAAATAGGCCTTTAGGACCGCAGGATCATTCCTTACTGATTCAGGGACCCCTTCCACGATCTTCTTGCCTTCGTCCATAAAAACCACTGTATGGCAAACCTGCATGACCGCGTCCATGTTATGCTCGATCAGGACAACTGTTTTTCCCCCTTCGGGAAGTTTCGCAATAACCGACAGGATATTGTCAATTGTCTCCGGATTGATCCCTGCCACGGGCTCATCCAACAGAAGCAGGTCAGCCCCCGAAGCCAGGCAACAGGCCAGAGAGACCATTTTTTGCTGTCCATAAGACAAATCCTCTACCAGATCGCTTGCTTTGTCTTCAATACCCATGAAAGATAGAAGTTCCGTTGCCTTTTCCTCATTTCTTTTCTCCTCCTCCTTGACCCGCCCGGGGAAAAAGAAGGTGTTTTTCAGGTGTTCTCCGGCCTGGTTCTGAAAAGATAGGAGGATGTTGTCCTGGACAGTCATTCGCGTTATGAGACGAAGCTGCTGAAAGGTGCGGGCCACTCCCAGTCGCATGATCTGATACGATGGCATCCGAGCAACATTTTTATCATTGAATGTGATTTTTCCCGAATCCAGGGGTAAGAAACCGGTGATCACATTAAAAAGCGTGGTTTTCCCGGCACCATTGGGGCCAATGATTCCGGTAATGGAATTTCTCGGAACCTCCAAAGAAAAATCATCAAGGGCAATGGTTCCATCAAAATTCTTATTGACGTTTATGATATTCAGAGCTGGGGTCATATCCTATTTCTTGAAAGCATATTCTCCTATGAAGCCCTGGGGTCGGAAAAGCATAAGAATAACAAGGAGGGCACCGTAAATGATCTGTCTCATGTTAGCGGCAATAGAACTCGGCATGCCTAAGAAACGCAGGGCCTCAGGGAGAATAACCAGCACTGCTGCTGCCAGGACAGATCCCCAGATATTGCCCGCCCCTCCGATTATGACAATGGAAAGGATAAAGATAGATTCCATGATGGTAAATGAGGTGGGATCAATAAAGCTGATGTAATAGGCATACATGACCCCGGCCACAGAGGCCATGCCCGCACCAATGACGAAAACTAAAACCTTACAAGAGGCCACATTTTTTCCCTGGGCCTGGGCAAATATTTCGTCTTCCCGTATGGACTTCAGCACACGGCCAAAAGGAGAGTTGACAATCTTATGACATACCCAGAGGACTATGACACCAAGGACGAAGACAAGAGACAGGAAACGATAATGCGTATTGATCTCCAGGCCGAAGATTGTAGGCTGGGGGATACCAGGCAGCCCCATGGGCCCGCCGGTAAAAGAAACCCAGTTGTTCATCACACTGAACGTGATGACCTGGAAGGCAAAAGTAGCTATGGCAAAATAGTCATCACGTATGCGAAGCGATGGGATTCCTACCAGAGCACCCAGAAGGCCGGAGAGTATGACCGCGCAAATTATGTTGAGCAGAAAAGGGCTATGTAGTTTTAGGGCCAGGAGAGCAGCCACATACGCGCCCACTCCATAAAAGGCGGCATGGGCGATGGAGAGCAGACCAGAGTATCCGACTACGAGATTGAGGGATACGGAGAGGATGATGTAAATCCCGATAAGGATCAGGATGTGGAGTAAATATTCCATGTATTTTTAAATGGTTACCTTCTTGATTTTCCTCCCCAGGAATCCCTGTGGCCTGAAAAGCAAAAAGATCAGCAGTATGACGAAAGCAATGGCATCTTGCCACTGCGAACTGATTTTCCATACTCCCAGATGCTGGGCCATTCCTAAAAGCAGTGCCCCCAGGGCCACACCCGGTATACTGCCCACACCGCCGATGATCACCGCCACTACGCCCATCATGAGCGCATTCATACCCATTGTGGGACTCATATCCACATCCAGTGCAACCAGAATACCGGCGATTCCAGCCAAAGCCGATCCTAAGGCAAATGTAGCAAGAATCACCCTGTCACTTTCGATACCGGAGGCACATGCAAGTTCAGGATCATTAGCCACCGCTCGCATGGATTGTCCGATTTTCGTGTATTTAAGAAACAAGAAACAGGACACAAGAAGCGATAGACTTACAGCAATTATTGCTATTTGAATAGGAGTGACCTTCGTCCCAAGAATATTGATTCCCTCTTCCACCATCCCGGATCGTATGGTTTTGATATCATCGCCAAAAACCATGGATACAATATTTTGTAAAACGACATAGACCCCCAAGGAGGCAAGGAGAAGAATAAGAGAGGAGGCGCCTTTATGCCTAAGGCGACGATAAATGGAGATTTCGATGAGGCAGCCGAGGATGGCGCTTAAACCAATAGCCACAATAATTGAGAAGAAAAGAGGGAAACCCAACCAGACTTTCAAAAGAAAAACAAAATAAGCTCCTCCTGTAAAAACTATGCCATGTGCAAAATGAAAGAACCTGACTGTGTTGTAAATTAGCGCAAAGCCGAGTGCCACAAGTGCATAGACGGCAGCCGCCGATAGACTGTTAACAAGCGTTTGAGTCAAACTCATCGTCCATGTTTCTCAGATGGGCCAAGTTGGATATTAGTGGAAGCTCGCAACATTCTATCTGCTCTTTGTGGCACACATGTCCAGACACATTGCCGGTTTCGCATAAAGCCTTGAACCGGCACCCGCCAAGGCAAAGGGGCACATACGGGCATTTGACACAATCAGAACGCAAGCGTGAAATTCTTTCGAGCCATTTTCGTCTTTGCTCAACAGTTTTTGGCCTAAAGCGAGTATTCACATCAGCTGTGGCAAACTCCTCCATGCCGAGAAGACCTATACATTCAAAGATTTTGCCCGATGGCGATACGAAGAAGTGCCCGATACGGTGCAACGAGCAAGGCCCCTTATCAAGGAGCCTAAGGTATGAAACCTTTAGGCCTCGTCGAATTGCTTCTTGATGCAACTCTTTCCACATGTGATAGGACTCACGCTCTGGAGGAACATGCGACATGCAGTAGGTCTGGTTCCCTTTTGTAACAAAGACAGGATTGAAAGCCAGTTGAATCTTATGGCCAAATCGGCTGGAACGCAGCAAGTCAAGGAGGGAAGGAATGGAAGCGTAATTGTCGTTATCAAAGTTTACGACAACCTTTGCCTGTATCCTGCACTCACACGACAATAGCTCTAACGCCCTCCATACTTCCTCGAAGGTGTGTTCACCGCTACGCGTTAAACGACGCCTATTGTGTACCTCCTCTGGGCCGTCAAGGGAGACTTGGGCAAAGCGAAAATCATCTGCACGGAAAAGGGAAATTAGGGATTCGCTCAGCTTGGCAGCATTCGTATAGATACCAAAGGAAAGCCGCCGTTTGTCAGCGTTCCGTTTTCTTGCTTGGGCAACGATGTGGTGAAGCAACTCTGGTACAAGCGTAGGCTCTCCACCATAGAAGTAGAGGACGACTTCTTCAGATTGTGCACAATCGGCAAACTCATCCAGCCATTCGACGAGTCGAACCGCGCCCCTGCGACTCATGGTCTGGTAGCTTGACTGGAGGTTTCCCTTTTCGAAGCAGTACGGGCAGGCAAGATTACATGCACTAGTAACAGAAACGGTACAGTGAATATGACTTAGATCAGAGCTGACGAACTGATACCATTCGTGGAACCTATTATGCTCGTCCTCTTCCTCGGGTACCAGAAACCCATAGTCCGCAAGGATCTTCAACTTGAGGCGCTCCAGTTCCTCTTGGGCTACCGATGCTTCCTCGCATAGACTTACAACAGATGGTGGAACGCTCAAGACCCCCCGGTTAAGCATATTAACGACAGCTACATAGCCATCGTCGGAGGGGACGGAAACGTTAAAGCGGGATCCTTTCCACATGGGTTAACTCAACTCTTGTTATGCGTAGTGCAGTCCGCCTTGAAGGAAGCCAAATCCGCAAGGTTCTTTGGCGAACGCAAAATTTTCACCACGCCTCGTGTGTTGCGCCGAGGAATTCGATTGCCCGCGCGAGCCGGAGTTTCTGTGGATTTCTTTTTCATTTCATTTACTCCTAACATGCACTGTGGCCAAACAGACTGATCTGACATTTCCATCGATAGTATACCTATGGCCTTACTGCCGCTAACTCAAAGCCATCATACGCAAAAAACTCTTTTCCCTTTACCTTTGAGAAGTGCATCAGCCTCTTTTCTTCTTCGCTCAAAGTGCTGACGAGAATCCGAAGGGTTTCTCGTTGATGCTCCGGAGCGGAAGCGTAAAACTCAGCCAAATCCTGCGTAATATGCATCGGTCTCATCATTACAACACTAAAATCTAATTGTGCAAGCATATCCATATGCTGCCGATAGGTGAAATATGGTGTCCATTTTCCGTGGCGAAGTAGCGATGTGATCGACCAGAACCGCACGAGGTGCTCTGGAAAAAAGGCATCGGCCATCAACAGGACGCCTCCGGGTTTCAACACACGGTGCGCCTCGGCAAGGGCCCGGGGCGCATCGTCACAATGATGAAGCGTGAAACGAATCATCAGGCCGTCAACGCTCTCGTCAGTAATGTCCAGTCGTTCGGCTGGCATGACCTTAAACTGAATGTTACGGATCTCGCGCTCACCGCAATTCGCTTCACAAACGGGCAACATGTCCTGATTAACATCAGTTGCGATCACCTTGCCAACAAACTCAGCGACCGCCATAGCTGCGTAGCCTGCACCCGTTCCAATGTCCAGCACAAGGGCGTCTGACTTCAAATACTGTTCAGCTAATTCACGAAATGAGGCTGTTTCTCGGAGACATTCCTCTTCGGTGAAATGATCGATCTGCTCGCGCCTCATCAGGAAGCCTCTGCTAAACTTCGGCCCACTTGGAAAACGTTCCCACCATTAACAGCCATGCCACGTTGGTTCGACTCCTTAAACCATTCGCAGCGCGGGTCGGTCGCAAACGGATCACCGGTCACATGGTAAGCATGACTTTTACAACCGTAACGTCCAAGATTCTTCCCATCCCAAGGCTGCGGTTCCATCCGCGCTGGATCCCGGAACATCCTCGCTTGATCACTGTTCCAGATCTCGGCTAATGGCTTTTCCCGGATATTTCCCAATCGATAACGCATGCCCGAGCAAGGGGTCACATTTCCCCATGCATCGACAGCCAGACCCAGATAGATATTCCTACATCGATACGCCGCCCAAGGCGGTACTGTATCCCACTCGAAGCCATACTCTTCCCGGTCGATCCGCTGGAGTTCTTTGAACAGCGCTACATGTTCCTCAGGGGTCACATCAAGCTCGACTGCTCCTTGACAAGCATGCTCCATCATCTCCACGAAGGGAATAATTTCCCGATCCCGACACCAGCGGTAAAGCATAGGAATCTCGCCATAGTTCAATCTGGTGATCACCGTTTCAACGGAGAGACGTCCGTCCTCTGTCATGCCTCTTTCTACAAACCACTCGATTCTGGGGACTACCTTATCAAGATACGCCTTCCCGTCGGAGTTTATAAGCCACCCTTGGACATCTGGAGTAAGACTGTTCAGCTTCATATAAAGCGAGATACGTCTATCAAGAACGAACTCAGCAGTTTTGTCATCGATTTGTGTCCCATTAGTGAAAATCCCAGTCCACAGCCCCCACTTTTGTGACACTTCGACGAGCTCTTTCCACCATCGCAATAAAAACGGTTCCCCTTGGCCTACCCACCAAACTGACTCGGCACCAAGCATAGAAGCCTCAAGGCAAAGCTCACCATATACTTTCAGATCGAGGTATCGGGAATTCGTGGGGTCAGTCCAAGTGCTAACGAAACAGTACGGACAGCGTAAGTTGCAAGGCGAAGGAGTAAAAACTGTCAACATCAAGAATCGACCTGCCACAGAGGCTTCAAGAACAGTTTCTGTAGAAAAATCCAAACCTTTGATTCTCTTGGGCTGGCGTAGCAACATCACTGGATTCCAAAGTATTGTTCAAATTGATTCTGTGCAGTTATGATATCATCCGTGTCCACAGCAATGGCGCTTGTGACCGACGAATTCTTGCAATGAGCCATAAGAATAGCAAACAACTCCTTAAGCTCATTGAACTCCGACTTGTTTGCCTCCCCATATTCAGCTAAGTCGTATTTGAGCTCAGGTGGGGGGTTACCGCCTCGATACTCAGTCAGTTCAAAACCTGTGTTCCCATCAGCGACAAAATTAAAATCACGGATGAAATCCTCAGGCTCCTTGCCTTGCAGCTGAGGCGGCAAGTCATTTACATCGAACAACCCAATCTTGACGCCCCTTTGCAGGTGTAAAAGAAGTATTCGTATGGCGGTCCTCTTCTTTGACACGGGAGTCATGTCGCTGAAGTCGTGGGAAAAGATTCGAGTTATGTCCCGTCCGTCTTGTGAGGCTACGGTAGCCGAAATGTTCAAGATTTCCTGGTACAGATGATTCTCGACCCAGTTCCCCAAACGGTTAGATACTAACGTGCAATCCGTCACACATATGGCTTCAGAAGTCGAGAACCATACATTTCGCAGCTTCTTTAGAACTTTATACTCCTGGTGAATTTGTTCTAGGTAATTTGTGACACCATCATGGGTGAGCTTAACCACCTCTAGTTGTCCATCTTTGCTTCCGTCTAGACTATTCAACCAACTCGCAAGTAATTCAGATTCTGCCCTGGGGAAGTTTTCCTTGTCGAGATAGAAGAAACAAGTCGGCTCCGGCGAATCGCGAAAATGTTCTCCAATATTGACATTTGGAACCACAGCTAAACACTCTTCGCCTTTTTTCCCTCGCTTGGCGTTAATGTACCATATTTCACGGGGCTTTGTCTGACGCTGGATGCCCTTGTAGTACGCAGCCAACTTCGTGTCCGTTACGTGCCACCAATGATAGGCTATGCTAATTAATGCATTGTGATCCGATATAAAATCTTCTTCTGAAGAAAAAAGGAAAATCAGCCTTAATTCCACGTTTGGCCCAATCTCATTAGCAAGGAATGTGACGTGCTTCCTGAACATTTTCATGCGGGTTTCAGATATTCCCGCCATCGGCCAAAGGGTAGGTGGGACAATTTCAAAAACGTCCATCTTTATCTCGTCGAAGATCTTCGTTAGGGTGGTTGCAAAATCGCGAAGGAAATGGCACGAACGAATGGGGATGATACCGCGCCTATAGGACTCCATATCCGAATGAAAGCTCCTTACTTGCAGCATACCCTTCTCTTGGACAGCAGGATGTTGGAGAAAGTAATTATCGTTGCTGGCAAGGACAGAAAAGGAATCAATCTGACAGCGCTTACAAGATTTTAATGACCTCTCAGTATAATATCTTAACAAATAATCCTCGATACCAATGACAATGCTAAGAACTACGATGACTCCACCAATTATATCTGTCTCCACAGGAAGAAAGACTCCTACAAAATAAAGGATAAGGCCAATCGCTCCGAAGCCCCAGGAGAACTTTGCGCCAATTGACATTCTTTTGATGTCAATCGGATGCCACCTTCCCAAACGAGCTCCAACAGCGTTCTTGCTGTTACTCATTGGTTCGACCTTTCTAATCGAATTTTACTTGGACAGGAGAGAAAATTCCCCGTTTCGCACAATAAACTTGTCGTACGCTTTTTCTACGTCCCCATTGGCATCAAAGCTTGTGGGCCCGGTAAGACCTAGCAGCCCAGCAGTAGCGTAGAGGGCTTGTTTTATACCTTCGCTCGTGGATCCACCACGTCTGATGGCGTCTGCAACAACACGCAAACAATCGTAACCAAGGGCTGCATACACTTCCGGCTCCTTCCCCTCTTTCCTTTTGAACCATTCCAGAAAGTTTACGACCAACGTTTCCGTGCTCTTCGGATTCCAGTGCATATTTACAACAAGCATTCCCTCTGCTGCGCCGCCAGCACGTTGGATGAGCTCAGGAGCAAAACACCCGTCACCCCCAATGAATTGCACGGGAATGCCAAGTTCCTTAGCTTGCTTGAGAATGAGTGCTGCTTCCTGGTATAGAGACGATAAGAAAACAACAGCCGGCTTCGTTGCCTTGACCTTTCCCAGCGATGTGCGAAAATCCTTAGTATCGGGGGCAAAACCTTCGGAAAGTGCGATTTCTCCACCAAGTGCCTTAAACCTTGCAAGAAATACATCTTTGAGCCCTACGCCGTAGTCATTGTTTATGTAAAGCACGGTGGCAGACTCGGCTTTGAGTTCCTCGCGAGCCACCTGCGCAATGACCTTTCCCTGGTAGAGATCCGATGGCGCAATACGAAAGATGTAGTCACCTGCCTCCGAAATTTTCGGGTTCGTACAGGTGGGCGAGATGAGAACGACCTTCTTACGTTCGGCTATTGGGGCTTCCGCAAGCATCACATTGGAACCCGCTGCTTGAATGACCAGCGGAACCTTATGGACAGAGACCAGCTTATTAAAAGCGGCAACGCCCTTCTTTGGATCTAACTGATCGTCCTCGTAGAGCACAACGAGACTCTTCCCGTCGACTCCACTTGAAGCATTGATCTCTTCGACGGCAATCTCCGTCCCCACCTTCACCATCTTGCCATACGATGCGTATTGCCCCGACAAAGGGCCTATCCATCCAATCTTGATCTCCTTTATCTCCGGCTTTTCCGGCTTTTTTGAAAGACCCAAAATAAGAAAAGAGATGCTTATCAAAAGCACAACCTTAATTAAACTATAAGATGGCTTGTCGAGACGACGCATAATATCCCCCTTAGATGCCCTTTCTCACTGTGTCCACAACACGAAACTCTACAGAGTTTAAAAATCCATACCAAATTAGGTGGTTATGGTCAAGAGGAAACGACTTGATGAAACGACTCGATCAGGTCTGCCAGAGGATTCGCGTACAACATAACACTACCCGGACCGAAGCAAGAGGAGCCTTTCCCAGAAATGTGGCGAAGCAAATCTAAAGCAGGGACATTCTTAAATAATTCAATAGAAGTAACGATAGGAGGGACGGTCATGCATTCGTGCCTTTCTTTCGATGTCCAGAAGCAGATCCTTTTCCGGCACCAGTCTCTGTCCCCTTCTAACGCTCAGCTGACGCTGAATTGGTGCATGCCAAGTTTGTTGGCAAAAGACTGAATATTCACCGCCCGTTCGTTTCACTCACTTGGCAGAAAAGAGGGAACGTCCATGACATATCAACTTCCGATAAGGATGGCAATAACATCAAGCTCCGAAAATCGAGGCCATGGGACTGCGGTTACATTTGGTCCCTTTTGCCTACCCAGAGATTTCCCTTGACCTATTTTAAACCTGCATGGGATAAAATACTTTGACAGATATGCCGGCGTAGCTCAGGGGTAGAGCAACTGATTCGTAATCAGTAGGTCGCGGGTTCAAATCCCATCGCCGGCTCCAGGGAAACAAAAGGGGTTAACCGATTTGGTTAATCCCTTTTTCTTGGCTGGTTGTGTACAGAAGATCTCAGAATATTTTGCCCGGATTCAGGATACCCTTGGGGTCGAACATCGCCTTTATCCGCTTCATCACGGCGATCTCTTCCGCGCCTATCTCCATCTCCATATACGGCGCCTTGGTGACCCCGACGCCGTGTTCGCCGGATATGGTCCCCCCGAGTGCAATCGTCTGACCGAACAGCTCCTTGACAGCAGACTCTGCCTTTTCAAGGGTCTCCTTATCATTCCGGTCGAACATGATGTTGACATGGATATTTCCGTCACCTGCATGACCAAACGTCACAATGGTCAGGCCGGTCCTGGCCCTCAGCTCATCCACCCATTCGACCATGTCCGGGATTCTGTTGCGCGGCACGACTATATCTTGATTGATCTTGTCAGGGCCGAGCCTGAAAAGTGCAGGAGACATCGCCTCCCGGGCCCTCCAGAGCTCTTTTGCCTCTTCCTTAGAGCCCGCCACCTTTATCTGATCAGCACCACCCTTCTCGCAAATAGCGACTAGATATTGGAGGCTTGCCTCAACACCTGATCGACTCCCATCAACATCGATCAGGAGCATGGCGCCAGCGTCCACCGGGAGCCCTATCTTCAAGTGATCCTCTACGCACCTGATGGCAGCCTGATCCATGTATTCTACTGTTCTGGGCAGAATCCCGGAGCGCGCCACTTCAGAGACCGTCCTAGCAGCGTCATGGATACTGGAAAAGACAACACTCAGGGTGCGAACCTCCTCAGGGAGTGGCAGCAACCTGAGCACAATCTTCGTAATCACCCCCAGAGTCCCTTCTGAGCCGACCATGAGCCGGGTCAGATCATACCCTACCACACCCTTGGCCGTATGCACGCCGGTGCTGATGATCTCTCCGGTGGGAAGCACGACCTCAAGGCCCAGCACATAATCCCGCGTCACACCGTACTTGATGGCACAGGGCCCGCCCGCGCACTCTGCCACATTCCCCCCCAACGTGCAGTACGCTGCACTCGACGGGTCAGGTGGATAGAAGAGCCCTTCTCCCTCTACTACTTCCTGAAAATGGCCTGTAACAACGCCGGGCTCCACCTCTGCCACAAGGTTCTCAGTATCAATCGACAGGATGCGTTTCAAGCGGGTCATCACCATGACCAGCCCGCCCTGAACCGCAAGGGCCCCGCCGGTCATCCCGGTACCAGCACCCCTGGGAGTCACAAAAAAACTATACTCATTTGCGAGCTTCAGGATCTCAGAGACTTCATCTGTGTCTGCCGGGAAGGCTACAGTATCTGGACGGCAGTGTTGGTTGGTGGCATCATAGGCGTAACAGAGCAGGTCTTCTTCCGCGGTCGTGACGTGCTCCCTGCCAAGAACCGCCTCGATCTTGGGTATGACGGAAGCTAAAGATTGCCTGATTCGAGCCTCCTGGAAAAAAACTCCACCTGTTTCTGCACAGGCCCCTGTTCTCGAATAAGCCTTTCAACCGTGCCGATGGCATGAAGGGTCGTGGCATGGTAGCGATTGAAGTCCCTGCCGATCGCCTGGAAAGTTTGGTCAGTATAGCGGCGGGCCAGGTACATCCCAATCTGTCTAGGCTGGGAAATGCTCCGCTTGCGGGAGCGGGACAAAAGCTCTTTGATGCTGATCTTGTAATACTTGCAAACGAGCTTTTGAATGTTCTCTATAGTAATCTCCCTGGATCGTCGCACAATGTTCTTAACAATGCTTTCAGCCAGTTTAACGTCTATTGGTAGGTCAAGGAGCGAGGCCTTGGCCGCAACCCCGACCAGGCCGCTCTCCAGTTGCCTTATATTATCAGTCAGCTCGCTGGCAAGATAATGGACCACGTTCTCTGGAATCTGAACCGATTTGCAAGCGGCCTTTTTCTCGACAATCCGAACACGAGTCTCGTAATCGGGCGACTCTATACTAGATATTACACCCGAGGAGAGCCGCGACGCGAGCTTTCCATCCATCTTGGGGATCTCATCAGGGAGATGGCTGCTTGTAAAAATAAGCTTCTTTCCTGCTGAAAATAAGGCATCAAGGGTGAAGCCCAACTCGTCCTGGGTCTTCTCCTTGCCGCTCAGGAACTGTATGTCTTCCAAAAGCAGCACATCGCACTGTCTCCGATACTTCTCCTTGAACTGCTCAATGCTGTCATGCCGGAGCGCGTGAACCATGCCGTTGGTAAAATCCTCTGCTGTCACGTAGCATACGCGCACAGCGGTATCCTCATTCAGGATGTGGTTCCCTATAGCGTGTGAGAGATGACTCTTGCCAAGACCTGTCTTTGATAAAATATAGAGGGAATTGTGGAAGCCGCCTTCTCCGCATGCCAGGGCCAGAGCCGCTTTATAAGCATAATCGTTGCACATACCCACAACAAACTGATCAAAGGTAAAGTCCTTGTGAAAAACAGAGGCAGCGTGTCGCCGCCGTGCTACATGGGGAAGAACAAGCTGCTCTATGTCCGTATGGTCGCTGCTATCCCCGTTATCCCTATCAGAGATCTCTAACGTGATCTGACACGGTCCCTGAACTACTCTTTTAATCTCCGCCTCGATCAAGTCCATATAATGATTGGTCACCCACTTCCTGGCAAAGATGTTCGGACAACCCAACACCACCTCTTCGCCCCGGCGGTCTAACCATTCCAGGGATTCAATCCAGACCATGAAACTGTGGTGTGGCATCTTCTTGTGGATTTCGCTTTTGACCTGGTTCCAAACAGATTCCATTGCCCTACCTTAAGAAGACCCCGCAGGGATATAAGCCCCCACACAAGGACACGAAAAAAGATATAGATTCCGTGGTTCAAAGGCCTCTTGATAATGCATTTTTACGGGAAAAAGTAGCAAAAATGTTGGATTGTGAACAGATATTGGAGAAAAATCATTCTCCAGCTTGCAAGGTAGTCGAGCTACTAAAATATTGTTGATCTGTTGTCAAACCTAAATGTCTGTAGTCTTGATCAGTTCGTGAAATATTTATCAACAATTGATAACCGCCTAAAAGCATTGAATTATGGATGAAGCTTCGCTCAAAGGCTCTACAATTCAACCTTTTCTCAGACGGCCATTTTATTCTAGTATTTTAAAGCCTTGGCCGATTTCACAGCTGTTTTTGAACACAACCACAATCTCACGAAAGCCCTGTTTTTGTCCTATTTTCTTCCATTTTCTCGAAATTGCGTATTAAGCTAACTTTTCTACCATAACGATTTGTTTTTATGAGGATAAAAAAAATTCGACCAAAATAAGGGGTGCGAAACAGCTCTCAGCCCTCTAGTCCGCTCACAAATTTGACTTTTCCAAGCCGAACTTGTAGGGACAATCAGTCACGGACTGCTATAAGCGGATAACGTTATGACAAAACGCCCCATCATAGGGATCACCATGGGGGATCCTGTCGGGATCGGGCCTGAGATTATCCTAAAGGCCCTTGCCCAGAAGTCGGTATATGAGACCTGCCGCACCCTTGTTCTGGGCGATACAGCGGTGATCACCGCCACAAACGAGCACCTTGGGGCCGACCTCATAATCCGCCCAATAGATTCACCTGAGGCTGGGCTTTATGAACCAGGCAATATCGATGTAATCGGGTTCTCTGACCTTGGCTCAAGCGAGCTTCAATACGGTCACCCCACCCAGGAGACCGGCCGCGCCATGGTTGCCTACATAACCGAGGGCATTGACTGGTCCATGAAGGGCCTGATTCATGCCCTTGTGACCTGTCCCATAAACAAGCTGGCCATGCATACGGCAGGGTTCGACTTTGACGGCCACACCGAGCTCCTGGCCGAGCGCACAAAGACCTCAGACTATGTCATGATGCTCGCCGGGGCCAGGCTTCGGGTGGCGCTTGTAACAATACATGTTCCTTTCGCCCAGGTCCCTGGAAAGCTTACCACTGAGGCGGTCCTAAAAACGATCCGTATTACAGAAGAGGGACTCAGAAACTCGTTTGGTATCCCTAGGCCGAGGCTCGCAGTGGCCGCCCTGAATCCGCACGCAGGCGAAGGGGGGTTGTTCGGAGATGAAGAAAGCACAATCATCTCACCAGCCCTCCGTCAGGCTGGTCAGGCAGGCATTGATGTGTCCGGGCCGTATCCGCCGGATACCCTGTTTCACAGGGCCCTGAACAACGAGTGGGATGCAGTGGTCTGCATGTACCACGACCAGGGGTTGATCCCGTTCAAGATGGTGCACTTTTCAGATGGTGTGAACGTCACGCTCGGGCTTCCGATCATACGCACATCCGTGGATCATGGCACAGCGTATGACATCGCAGGCACGGGCAAGGCCGACCCCGGCAGCCTGGTAGCTGCCATACTCATGGCGGCCCAGCACACTCGCACAAGAACGGCTAAAGGCTAGTCACAGGCAGCTCTAGCCTGAACGTGGCGCCTCCATCAGGATTGTTTTCCACAAAGATATCTCCATTATGCCGCCGCGCGATCTCATATGAGATATACAGGCCCAGCCCTGTCCCCTTCCCCACCTCCTTGGTAGTAAAAAAGGGCTTGAAGATATCCTTCATTACTCCTTCAGATATTCCAGGGCCGTTGTCCCGGCATTCAAACACCACTATCTTTTTCTGCTCGTCGTACCGGGTCTTCAGCGCAATCTTCCCTTTTTGGCTGTCCACGACCTGGATCGCATTCCCTATGATATTCAGACAGACCTGCCCCAGGTTGGCAAAATTTCCCCTGATCTCAGGAAGATCTTCTTCGTAATCCTCAACAATCTCAATCCCTGTGCGCTTGTACTGGTTGTAAAGCACCTTCAGGGCAT
>JAUWXJ010000111.1 GCA_030616425.1 Desulfobacterales bacterium
CGAGAGTCCAACTCCAAAACCAGAAAGAATTATTTTTTTTCCAGAACCCTCCTTCTCGAGTATTCCTTCCAAGACCCCGGGAATAGAGGAAGAAACCGTATTTCCTGAATGCAGCATGTGACATAGGACCTTAGATTCTTCTAGATTCAACCACTTCTTTAGACCATCAATGACGTACTTGCTCGCTTGATGGAAGATAAAATAATCGATTTCCTCAATATCGACCTTGTTTTTGGCCAGGCATTTCCTGACATCATCCGGTACGGTATTCTTGACAAACTTGCAGATCTTCCTGCCATCCATCCTTAAAAACGGGTCTTCTAGTTTGTCATGTGCTCCGCCTGACGCAAACCCTTTACCCAAGAAAGGGAACTTATTTCCACCCCCTTTGATCATAAGGCTCCCAGCCCCAGAGCCGTCAGTACCAAATGAAAACAAGCCGATAGAATTCTCTGCTTCATTGCTCAACCACGTAACGGCTGCGGCATCACTAAATAGCAGGGCGGTCGAAGAGTCCTCAGGGTCTAAGATCTTTGAATACGGATCAGCTGTAAATAATAGCACGTTTTTGAATCCAAGAGATTCCATCAAGGATTTGCATACAGCCAACGAGTACACATAACCAGAGCACCCCAAATTAATGTCAAAGGCCGCCACCGAATTAGGCAGTTTCAGTCGATCCTGCAATATGGCAGAGGTGTGGGGAATCTTGTAATCAGGGTTTTGTGTACAAACGACCATCAGGTCTACAAGGGATAGATCTAACCCGGGATTCTTCTCAGACAACAATCTTGCTGCTGCATGGCACATATCTGATGTTGTTTCGTCCTTATCTGCAATGAAGCGTGTGGCTACTCCTACCTTTTCCAACAGGAATGTGATCGTAAAGCCAAACCTCTTGGCCAGCTCTTCATTATCCATCCTGTTTTTGGGATAGTAGGTTGCTATCGATTTTATACCAAGCATCGTTCCTCCTAAAGCTCAAACAGCCTTGTAAAAAAATTGTGAAACCTTTAAGCGGGTCTCGCCAAGACAACCAAAAAATAGTTCAGAAAGTGCATCTGCATAAAACACTACTAGAAGCTGTATTCCAACTGACATATTACGCGGTCATTGTCTTCCCATCGCTCAAAGTAACTGTCATTTCCTCCGTCAAAAAGCTCCCCTGAAACCTTCGCTTTGACATCATCTGTCAGCTTGTACTCAACCAACATCCCCTGGGACCAACCCTTGTCCGAGATCTCGTAGTTTATGCCGCACTGCCATTTCAAATCCTCATCGTACTTAAATTCGATCCGGCCGAAACCGTTGTTGTCTGTCGGACGTGCGCCTTCCGAACTCCTCTGATAGTCAGGATGGTTCTGGGTAGCATCTACCCATTCCCCACCATATTCTAATGTGATGTCGATACGCTCATGCCCGATCTTTTCGGCAAAATCGTAGTTGGTGTAGGTGATACCACCCACATACGCCATGTAGTTGTCGTCCTTGCCGCTATGGCTCCGCTGGTAAACACCTTCGCCATGGAACTCAAAGTCCTTATGGGTGGTGGAAAAGCCTCCGCTGATGTTGGTCACACGGGGGTAGTGCTTCTTGTATTCCGCTGGAACGTCAACTGCAAAGCCACCGCCCGATACCTCAGCTGTCTTCTCCTCAAGAACGGGCAACAGAGAAAACCCGTTGAAAACAGTCAAGAAGAGGTCCCAGCCTTTAAATACTGTCTTGGCCTTGGCAAGTCCCCCCACTTCGCCGGGTGGCGGAAATTCATCCTCTATCGTTGCATCGGACCCAATTCCATCATCACCTCCCGCAAAATCGTAGTCAGCCCCTGCCCCCTTCCCTGTCCATATAGATGTCCTATCCGGATTTTTGTTCGGGCTGAAAAACGGGATCGCAGTCAGGGTCAGGGTGGTCTCCTTATGAAAATAATCGATTGAGGCAAGCCAAATCCCGTAATCTTTTGGGTCCATAGGATCGTTCAAATCTCTCGGGCTGACCCGGTCCGTGGGAATGTACAGCGTGGAGAGTCCCATCAGAACGATTTTCCTTCCCAACGTCACGTCAAAGGTCTCAGATGTCAGTGTAAAGTATAGCTCGTTTATTTCCAGGTGCCGGCGTCTGTGTTCGTTATCTGTCATAAACTGTGTTGCTCGTGAATACGTGCCTTCCTGGTTTCCGCCTTCTGCCCAGCCAGCAACATTGAAGATATATTTCTCCCGTGCTACCTTGGTCTCTCCTTCCAGCCTGTAGTCATAAAAGACATCCTTTGCATCCCTTTCTTCACCCGGTTCTCCCTCAAAATTCACAAGTTGAACCATTACCCGGGGGATAAGGGTCCCCTCAAAACCCTTTGCCAGGTCTTTGATAAAGATAGGTCTTTCAATTTCTTTGCCTTTCTCCGGCTGGGCAGCCTCCCCGACGTCCATGTCCAACTCTTTGAGCAAGTCCTCATCCGAGCCACTATCCGCCCCTCCGAGTTCGGTGTCGAGTTCCTTCAAAAGGTCATCTTCCTCAGAAGAGGAATCACTCACCCCCGACTCCTGGGCTAATAGAATCCCCTCCGAGACATCAGCGGCCAGGATAGGTCCACTCGCAATCCCCATGTACAAAATCACTGCTACACTCAGAAGTAAAACTCTAACTCTCATTCCTAATTCTACCCTTTCGCAACCAGTTGTTCACTCGTTGCCGC
Organism: Desulfobacterales bacterium; assembly: GCA_030616425.1. GTDB lineage: Bacteria > Desulfobacterota > Desulfobacteria > Desulfobacterales. The sequence goes on from JAUWXJ010000111.1 coordinate 2,693, forward strand.
CAGCCTTGCCCCCAGGACCCGGGATATATTCAGGAACAGCTTGGATGAAATCATAGGAAAGATCCGTCTGATCCGTTCCAAGGACGTCCAATCGATCTCCAGAACACGACTGTCTTCGCTGGCAACAACATCCGCAGTCCTCTCAACCTCCTCCACAAGGGCAATCTCGCCAAAGATGTCTCCAGGATGAAGCTCGCTTAATACTACCCTCTTACCTGCCTCAGTTGGCAACTCCACCCTGGCACTGCCGTCCAAAATCAGATACATGGCCCTGTCGGTTTCCCCTTTTCTTATGATAAACATATCTTTTGCAAACTCTTTCACATGGGCCAAAAGCACGATCTTCTTAATCTGCCAGGGCCTCATTTTCTGAAATAAAGGACATTTAGTAATTACCCTCGCCTTTAAATCGACTGCCAGCATATCCCACAGTGTGATCAGCTTGGTAGTGGAAAGAAGGATCGGCGTCATAAACATATCTGCTGACAGGGCGAGGAGCATGACTATAGCCGACAGGCCGCCAAAAAAGATCACCGGATTAAAATTCGAGACCAATAAGACTCCAAACCCCAGAGCCAAAGCAAAAGAAGTGGAAAGCACCGGCCGGATTTCATTCTTTATACACTCGGTCATCGCCTTTTCCTGGTCATTTAACAGTTTCATCTCATTGTTGTATCTAACCATAAAGTGAATGGTGTCATCCACGGCGATACCTATTGCTATGGCAGCAATCATGGCGGTGCCGGTATTAAGAGGGATGTCAAGGTACCCCATGATTCCGAAAATGATGACAATGGGAAACAAATTCGGCGCAAGTGACAATAATCCGGCCTTGAACCTCAGAAAGAGGACGCTCATGATAATGAATATGACGGCCAGGAGCAAGGAGAGGGAGATGGCCTGACCTGAGGCCATGGAATCAGCGGCCTTGTTGATCAGTATATTTTCTCCGGTAAATTTAAACCCAATGTCGGTGCCAAAGGTGTCTGCCATAAACCCGTTCAGACCGCTGAGGGCCTTCTTCAAGTCATAGGATGAAGAGAGGTTGTGTCGCACCAAGATGTTCGCCTTGCTGAAAGCTGGAGCTCCATCACCGGGTTCTGCTTCTACGTTTACGTAGCGCTCAATATCTTTGTCTTCAAGATAGACGAACCGGTACTGCTCCACTAGATCGGCGGAGGCTGGAATAACAAACTCTTCCTTCTTGCCTCCTTCCGACTCCCTATTGATCAGCGCAATATAGTCTGCAAACGACAGAGAAAAGTCAAATACACCAGTCTTTTCCATATATCTTTGGACGGCAAATATTTTCTTTAGGTTCTCTGGTTTCTTGAATGCATCTTCACTGTGGGCATCCATGATAATAAAAAAAATCTGAGTGCCGGAAATGTCGTCGTGCAGAAGCTGGCTCCTCACCCTGATGGGGGAAGTCTCCTTGAAGTAGCCTAACATGTCGTTGTCAACCTTGATCTTTACCGCCCCTACGCCGATAATGAGAGCCACGACTACCATTGCCGCCAACACGGCCATCTTGTTGGCGTGTATAACCCTTAGGATCAATCCCGCCGCAAAGTGAAAAATGGTTTTCTTTTCTGTCTTTTCTTCATGGTGTTTAGCACGCTTTTTGCCGCCCCCGAAGAATCTCAGATATACCGGAATGACCGAAAAAGTGATTATGAAATTGGCGAGGAGGGCAAAAGAAGCGGTAAATCCGAACTGCTTCAGCAGCGTGATCTTGTTTATGACAATGGACAAGAACCCAATAAACGTCGTCATTGAGGTAAGAAATATGGCCAAACCGACTTTGCTTGCCAAATAATCTATAGCCCCGAACTTGTCTTTTCCTAGTTCGAGGCCCTCAAAGTATTCTGAAATAATGTGCATGTCCTCGGTAGAGCCTATGATGAGGACAAGGGAGGGAACGATGACAGTGAGCACGTTGATCGGGATATCCATCATGACCATGAACCCAACGGTCCAGAGAACGCTTAGCCCGCCCGTCAACGACGGCATTACCGCCCCGTGTAGGGTCTTGAGGCCTATGACCAGGACAATGAGAAGAACCCCCACGGAAAGGGGGATAAGCGTGGTCATGTCACCCAGTATGCTGTCGCCCAGGCACTTGCGAGTAAAGGGCATACCAACCTGAAAGACCTCATCTACCACCCCTTTTAGCGGCTCAATGACCTCGTCTATCGCGTCCGACATCTTTGCATTGAATTCCGGATCACTCTTGTCGGGATTGACAAAGACGTTTATGGCCATAGCCTTTCCGTCTTCTGATATAAGGCTCCTGTACAACAAGGGGCTCCGCATGGCATCGGCCCTGGCCTTGGCCGATTCTTCAGGGGTTTCAGGGATCCAGTCAAGGACAGGAAGAGTCTCAAGATCGCCCGACTCTCCATTGAAGTTTTTCGATGTAAACAGGCTCTCCACCCGGTCTATGTTGGACAGTTCCTCCAGCTTGTAGAAGACCTCCTGAATCGCTTCGAGCTTCTTGGTTGTGAAAAGATTGTCGTCCTTGATATAGACTATCGTTATGTTGTCTGTTCCAAAGGTGTGGATCGTCTTCTCATAAAAAGCCTTATCAGGATCGCCCTCGATCATCATCCCTTCGGCTGAGGCATCAATACGGATATCCTTGGCCTCGTAAGCAAAAAAGACGGAAAAGAGTCCGATCACCACAATAACTACTATCGGATGGTCCCTGCACCAAAGAATCAATTTGCTCATCGCGAAAAACACTATAATATAATCGTTGGAATGATTCGAATTTACTTCGTGTGCAAGCCTTTCAGGATAAACCTTTCGGCAAGATTCTGATCCGGTATGACTGAGTCAAGGTCCCTCTTGACAGTACCGACCAGGGTCTTATGCTTCTTCTGGTGATGATTCATCAGGGTCTTGTCTGCCCGCCAGACGTCCCCTTTCACATTCACGAAGCTGACAGAAATTTGGGTCTTTAGGAGTTTGCCCCGCCGGCCATAGAAGTCCATCTTCACTGTCACAAAGTTGTCTTTCTTGATCCACATGACCCTTTTGCTGTACCCGCTGGACTTTTTCTCGTCCTTGGTTGCAGGGAGTGACTCCACAACATAGCAATCCTGGTCTTTGTAGACCTCGTCCTTTAGCCGATTATACTTGTGCGCATCCAGATCTTCCGATCTGAGGTCCTCATAGGCAAAATCAGTCCCCATGAAGTAATTCTTCTTACCTCCTTTGGCTATACGCTGCATCTTCCCACGGGCCGGCATATAGAGCCACTGATCATCTTCCGCGTCCTTGTGTTCCCATGTCAAGAGCGCCGTCCCTCGGATATTGGGAGGGCTCAAGAAGACAATCAGGCCACGACGCACGTCGTCTTCCACCTCCTTTTGGTATCGCCTTACTTCACGAACCTCCTTCTTCCCCTTCTTGTCCACGAGGATCATTTTCTGCAATTCGAAGTCGTTCTTCACCTCATGAAGGTTCTTTTGTTTATCCACGATCTCCCGGCCAGTAAGCTCAGCTGCCAGTGTTACTACTGGAACAAGCAAAATAACTGCCAGTGCTAACCCCAGTAATTTGCGTGTCATAGCTGTTCCTCCTCTTTCTTAAGGTCTAGATTTTCCCGAAAAAAACATTTTTTTAACCCGCAAATTTCGTAAGTACTCCAATGAGAAGCACCCCAAAAAATCGTTGCCAATTGCGAAGACACCGCAAAATAAAGCTCCTGCTGTGAGATGTTGACCTTGGCTCCGGCAGGCAAACGACCACAGCGAGGAGCATAAGTGGCATAACTTTTTTTTATATAGGCAAATGAATATACAGTCAATAAAAAGATCAAGGCGGAACTTATTCTCAAGAACCCAACTACTTGCCGACTATACTTTTCAGTGATTATCATGCTGTATTCACATTGAGCTCCAGCACCCATCAATAGGAAAATAGGCTCCCAGCTTGAACTAAACGTGCGCATGACGCATAATGCGAATACCCCGTCAGCTACAGCAACAACGTACCAGCATGGGCCGTCTCCTGCTCAGGACTTGTTGCGTAACGTTCTGAACTCCTTGACTATTCTGCGAAACAAAGGAGCTAACAGGGATGGGTGAAGCCGGTGGAGCCACCACAGGAGGCGGACATAGAAAGGTATGGTGATGACAGCCTGGTTGCGGGCAACGCCCCGCAGGATAGCTCGCGCGGCCTGCGTTGCATCCATCAACTTGAACGGTATACGAGCAAGCATATCTTCCAGCAAAGCGAGTATATCTTCGTGCCGAGCATTAAGTACAGTAATTGCTTCATAGATGCCTGTCTGAATAAGCCCTGGACAAACGACGCTGACCTTGACGCCCAGGCCTGCCGCCTCTTGCCGTAATGACGTAGAAAGTCCAACCACGCCATGCTTGGTGGTAGCGTAAGGAGTACCTGTTGGGTAGCCAGTCAAGCCTGCCAGGGAAGCAATGTTGACAATATGCCCGAAACCCTGCCTGACCATTAACGAGTAGGCGATGGTCGTGCCGTAAATAACACCCCACAGGTTGACATCAACAATACTGCGCCAGTGTTCAAGACTCATGTCGCGCACCTCGCCTGCAATGGCGATACCCGCGTTGTTAAATATGTAATCAAGCCGTCCGTGTTCGGAGGCAGTCTCATCTATGAGTTTTTCTACATCCTGCGCTTGTGATACGTCGAGGTGCGCTGCCCGCGCACGGCCGCCGATCGCAACAATAGCTGAGGCAACTTGTTGTGCTGTCTTTGTTTTGATGTCTGCCAAAATGACCACCGCGCCCCTTTGGCCCAGCTCTTCGCAGAGTGCGCGTCCGATCCCGGAAGCCCCACCGGTCACAATCGCAACTCTATCTTTGAATTGGTTGTTAATTGTCATCACCAAATGATCTCTTCCTCAATGCTGGCGTGCTTTATTCCGACCATCGCGATATAGCGGTAGTCGTAGAACCTCCTCCTTTCCGTCCTGTATGACAACGCGATATTCTGCCTCCTGTGACAAACCGCAGAGGGCTACCAGCAGTCGCACAGAAAATCGGGAGCGATTTACTTCACTAGCTTCGCTTTGATAGCTATTACTTCTTATCAAAGACTTCAGGGTAAAGCTTCTTTGCGCATTCAGGACAAACACTGTGGCTAAACTCCGC
>JAUWXJ010000034.1 GCA_030616425.1 Desulfobacterales bacterium
CCTTTTATTCCGGTTTTGGTTCTTGGTCCCAGAGCCCTATAAGAGGCTGCTGGGACTTTTTTTTAACCCTTGAGGAGGGACACACACGGAAATGAATACAAAACTCTATGTCGGGAACCTATCGTTTGACGCGTCGGAACAAGACCTGAGAGATCTCTTCGCCGATGCCGGGGAGGTCGATTCGATCAAAATCATTACCGACCGGTACACAGGCCGGTCTAGGGGATTCGCCTTTGTCGAGATGTCCACCGGCGAGGAAGCGGAAAAGGCGGTCTCCATGTTAAACGGCAAGCAGTGGATGGACCGCGAACTCAAGGTCGACGAGGCCAGGCCCCAGCGGAGAAATGATAACCGTGGCAAGAGGCGGGATGGTGGTGGACACTCCCGCGGTGGTTGGAGATAGGAGGGTGATGGCAAAGCGCAGCCCACATAGTTTCAAGAAACGGCAGAAGGAACTCAAGCGCAAACGAAAGGCCGAGGAAAAGATGGCGCGGCGGCAAGGCAAGAAGACGCAGGAGAATGCCGTTGACGCGCCGGATGCCGCCGGGCAGCCCGAGGAGCAGGGGGAACAGAAGGCAGAGTAGTTCCCTCTCCACCCGGCACTAGTCGGCAACCACCCTTTAGCTTTTGTATCTGGTCGCAGGAGGCCTGCTTCGATCTTCCCTCCCCGGTCTCGGCTTCATCGACGGATCATCAACGCCTTTTAAGAAGTCGCTTACGCCGAAGCCTTCTTGGCTCCGTGTATAGTAGTCAATTGTCACGTCTGCATATTGCTCATATAACCGCTGGCGAGCAACTAAGAGTTCAGGGTAGCAGCGGGCTAATGCCTCTTCACTGGATTCGTGTGGTTGTTTGCTGAACATGTCTTTCCACAACACAGGCCCTGGATTGGCAATATATGCCTTTAGTATTTGCTCCTGAAGCTCGGGTGGTGTGGGCAGGTAAACAATCGTGGTGGATTGCCTGAGCCTTCCTAAATTTTCTTCCCCGGTATAGATCACGCTCCCTGCTGTATCGACGACTATATCTTCTTCAGAATCCATCTCACCACTTTCAAGTAACTCGAAGATTTCTGTAAGCACTTCTATTTCATAGGCGAGATATTTGGATTCCCGTTCCTTATACTGCGGCTCATAAGGGAACCCCATCCATTCGCCCATCTCCATGCTTGTCCCGTCTGGCCTAGTTAGCTCAGGAGCAAGCCTTTCCGCAATTAGGTCATCACAGCAGAAACGCCTGAAGCCGTGCTCAGCAAGCTTTTTGGACCAGTGGGACTTGCCTGCCCCTGCCATGCCGATTAATGAAAGCCGCATAATCTGAGATGATTTCCCTTAAATATTGAAGATCCGCCGGGGCGGGACGAGTGGGTGGTTAACAACCAGCCACGAACACTACCCAAGTTTTGTGTCCATTGCTGGTACCCTCGATATGCTTGCATGCAAGGCTTATTTGATCAAGGAAAATGGGGAAATCAAGATGGGATGCCTGCTATGTTGACTTTTACTGCGGAAACATTACCAACCTCAAGGCAGGCTTTCGAGGAAGGGATGATCCAAGCCAAAACATCATGATCTACGAGGTGGATGTCCCGCTGGAGACCGACCGCCAGTCCCTTAGAGAGGCCCTTCAGGACAGAGCAAAAGACCTGGGCCTGGAGCTGAGCCTCCAGCACAGGGATATATTCGAAGCACTGCACAGGATATAGCAGAATGTGAACCACGACTGAACGGGTCTGTGCGTCCGTGAACGTGGCTTCCACGCCTGCGGGCATCAATATGGATGCGGTCTATCTCATGGGCCGAACCATCCGGACCGCAGCAGAATATACTGCTGAATCGGACGGCATCGCCTGCGCCAAGCTCGGCGTTTTTGCCAACATCCCGCAGGATGTGCCGTTCATGGCCGGGGCTTGTGAGCATCGGCGTGCCGGGCTCTACTGCGGTGCTGGCGCTTTTAAACGATGCAGTCAAAAAAGCCCCGGTATGGCACCCGGTCACGGCTCAAATGAGCCCGCGATCTGGTGGCCGCAGTAGGTGCACTTGTTTCCCTTCAGGTGGTATTGCAGAATCTCGTAGCTGTACCGCTCAATGAGCAGTTCGCCGCATCCCGGACAATGGGTATTTTCTGCTGCATGCCCCGGAACATTCCCGAGATAGACATGTTTCAAGCCCTCATCCATGCCGATCCTTCTTGTGCTTTCGAGTTTTGACACTGGTGTGGGGCTCAGGTGGGCGAGCTTCAGGTGCGGATAAAACCGCGTGATGTGCCAGGGGGTCTCTGAACCGAAGTGTTCAACGATCCAACGGGCCGCGTTGCGCAGGTCATCTTCATTGTCGTTCCAGCCAAGTGTCAGGTTGGTCACAATCTCAATGTGCATCCCCCATTTCTCTTTTCCCCGCACAATGTTGTCCAGGATCCCTTGAAACTCAGGAATATGCGCGATGCGTTGGTAGGTGCGCCTTGAAAACCCTTTTACGTCAACCCGGTACGCATCCAGATACGGGCCGATAAGATCGAGGGCCTCCTGAGTAATGTAGCCGTTGGTCACATAATTTGTGAGCAGGCCGTTTTCCTTGGCCAACCTTGCTGAATCGAGTGTGTATTCGAACCAGAGCGTTGGTTCGTTGTATGTCCACGAGATCCCTTTGCAGCCCCCTTCCAGTGCCCGCTCAACAGCCTCCCCGGGTGAGACATACTTTGTGGAGGGGAGCCCTTTTTCCACATCTGCATGGGCGATCTCCCAGTTCTGGCACCCCGGGCAGAGAAAGTTGCACCCCAGGCTCCCCATGGATAGCCACCGGCTCCCTGGATAGTAGTGGAAGAACGGTTTGATCTCTATGGGGGATATCCGCATAGAGGATACCCGGCCGTAAATCAAGGAGTAGAGCTTGTCGTTGATATGCCTTCTTGTCTTGCAGTGGCCGGTCTCTCCTGGCGCGATCTTGCAGCGGCGTCTGCATATAAGGCATTGGATCCGCTGATCTTCTAATGGTCGACAGAGCAGAGTCTCCTGCATGGTGTTGTCATTGATCATGGGAGTAATTTTTTATCTCTCACAGAGTCTCAGCAATTTTGGATTGCGGTAATGTTCTCCATTCGGCCCATCTTCGACCCTGAGCTCAGACCGAAGGGAGCTCATGGCCGAGGGCAAGCCGCCAGGCGCATTGCGGAATTAAAACGCGAAATTCGATGCGAAGTGCTCCTTTAACATTGATATGGAGCAGTTCAAGAAAGACCAAGGATCTCCTTTAGTCGTTTGGCGTTCTTGACCGCATACCCTTCAAAATCATTATCAAAATAGAGGTACGTATCCTTCCCCCACTCCTTGATCTTTTTGGCCCAGGCCTGAAGCTCTCTTTCTGAATACTCAGATGCATAAAGCTTCTTGGAACCATGCAGGCGGATATAGACAAAATCTGAGGTCACGACCTCATGATAGGGATACCGGCCTGCAGTGTCTGCAATGCAGAAGGCGATGTTGTGCTCTTCCAGGATGACAAAGAGCCGGTCACTGATCCAGGAAGGGTGCCGGACCTCCAGGGTATGGCGTTGAGAGGGGTTTAAAGACTGGCAAAAGTTCTCAAATTCCTTTTCATCAAAGGAGAGGCTCGGCGGGAGTTGAAACAGGATCGGCCCGAGCTTTTCTTTCAGGCCGGAGGCAGCCGTATAGAACCGCCCCAGGGGCTCCGCTGGTTCTTTTAGCCGTTTTGTATGGGTGATATATTTGTTCGCCTTTAAGGCCCAGAGGAAATGATCAGGGGTTCTTTGCTTCCAGTTCTGAAAGGTCTTGAGCTGGGGAAGCCGGTAAAACGTGGCATTCAGCTCGACCGTGTCAAAGTGTTCAGTATAGTATTCCAGCCACCTTGATTTGGGCCAGTCCTTTGGATAGAATAATTTTTGCCAGTGTGGATAGGTCCACCCTGATGTGCCGATTCTTATCTCTCTTTCCATAGAACGATTTTACGGGTAGTTGAAGTGCTCGTCAACTGCTGATTTTCACAATCACAAAAGAAAATCGCTTGCAATTATTGCTTAAACCCTTAAACTGGCGGAAACAGTTTGCGTTTTTGGGAAAAGGCCCTTTTGCTCAATGTCCTTCGCAAAAAGGCATTTTTCAAACAGCTAAAGTATTGGTAACGTTCAAAAGGCGGCATAGTATATCTGTGAAAAAAGAACTTCGGGATAGGGACAATCGCTTCTCTTCGGCATCCAATGCCTTTCAGTAGGTATGCCCTTTGTGTGGGTGGAAATGGCTGGATGCCTACGTTCAGAGATCCTCCCTATCCCTCTAACTGCATGCCCCGCCTGGAAGGAGTTGCCTCAACTTTTGAACGTCACCAAAGTATTACAACTGGCGAAAATCTCATTTCGGGAGGATCTATAATGGTTGAGCAATTGACAAAAGAGACTTTCAAGGAAAAGGTTTTTGACTTTGAGGAGAACAGTGCATGGAATTATGCTGGAGATCTTCCCTGCGTGATAGATTTTTATGCGGATTGGTGCGGTCCGTGTAAAATGGTGGCACCTATCATGGATGAGTTGGCGCAGGCATACGATGGAAAGGTCCGTTTTTACAAGGTCGATACTCAAGTAGAACAGGAACTGGCCGCCATGTTCGGAATACGCAGCATACCGTCCATTCTGTTCGTTCCAACGGATGACAAGCCGCAAATGGCAGTGGGGGCGCTCCCAAAGGAAGACATGCAAAAGACGATTGCCGATTTTCTGAAAGTAAAGTAACTCAGGGAGGAAAACCCGTGAGACAGATCAAGATCATCCTCGGAGACCTGGTGTTAGACGCGCACCTGAACGATGGCCCAACCGCCCAAAAGGTATGGGAGGCCTTGCCCATAGAGACATCATTCAACACGTGGGGTGATGAAATCTATTTTTCCATCCCTGTGAAGGCAGAACTCGAAAAAGATGCCCAGGAAGTAGTTGAATCCGGTGATTTAGGATATTGGCCGAGCGGGAATGCCTTGTGTATCTTTTTCGGCCTGACCCCTATAAGCACAGAAGGTGAAATCAGACCGGCCGGTGCAGTCAACATGATTGGCAGAGTAACCGGTGACGCCACCAAGTTGAAGGAAAGGTTGTCTCAAAAACTGATCAGGGTGGAAGGAGAATAACCGAGCGGGCGAGAGGACCGTGTCATTCGATGTACAGTCGCTATACTAGAGTCCAACCCCTGCAAACAAAAACAATCCAGCTTCTGTCACTTCCCCCAGGGCACCCAGCATATCTCCGGTTATGCCGCCCAGCCTCTTCCTGTAATAAGAGATCACGAGCACCACGATCCCGATAAACACGCCATTTAAGAACACCCCCCTGATACCGAGCAACAAGGACAAGGCCACCGGCACCAAGAGCCACCCAAGACCTGCGATGCTCCTGTTTCCCGCAAAGAATTCCATGGCCGTCCCTCCTTCAGGACGAACGTAATCCAGAAAGTAAATAGCAATGGTGAAAGCGCCTCTTGCATAGACAGGAATGAGGATCAGGTAAATAGCTCGATGTTCATGCAGTGACGAAATGCCCGCCCACTTTATGCCCAGTACAAAGACCAGGGCAAGGAATCCCATGGTCCCGATACGGCTGTCCTTCATGATCTTCAGCGCGTCTTCGGAACTCCTGTGGCTGAAAAGGCCGTCAGCCGTGTCTGCCAGCCCGTCAAGGTGCAGCGCACCCGTGACAACAGCAAGGAACATCACATCAATCAATGACACAATGTTTAAAGGCAAAAGTCGCTGAAGCCCGGTATCTGTCAATGCAAGGAGAGACCCCACGATAAGCCCGGCAAGGGGAAAGTACTGAACCATCCGGTGCCCTGGAGCCTCCATAGGTTTGCCCAGTGGCAGGATAGTCAGGAATTGTATGGCTCCCCTTAGATTTTTGATCACGCCTTTTCCTTGCTCACCCCAGCTTGTTCAAAGGTAAGGACTTCACGAAAGATACGGACCCCAGCCTCTATAATGTGCATGGCCAGGGCTGCCCCCGTCCCCTCCCCAAGGCGCATCTCAAAATCCAGCAGTGGCTTGAGTCGCAAATGCTCGATCATGAACTGGTGCCCCTGTTCCGTGGATCGATGCCCTGCAAACATATAATCTGTGGCACTGGGACACATGGCATCAGCCAGCAGAGCCCCGGCTGTTGAAATAAAGCCGTCAATGACCACCGGCCTCTGGAAACGGGCTCCAGCAAGTATCACACCTGCAATGCCTCCGATCTCAAACCCTCCCACCTTGCTCAACACGTCCAATGGATCCTCGGCATGAGGTACATTTGCGGCAATCCCTTTTTGGATAGCCTGACATTTCCTGGCAAATGTCTCGTCATCCACGCCGGTCCCCCGGCCGGTCATCCGTTTCACAGCATGACCTGTAACTACTGCCCCAATGGCGGTTGCGGGTGAAGTATTGCCGATGCCCATGTCACCGGTGGCCAGTAGTTCGACACCCTGTTCAAGCACGCCTGCAGCAATTTCATATCCTGCCAGAACGGATTCTTCAGCCTGCTCGCGTGTCATGGCAGGCCCGATGGTAAAATCCTTGGTCCCTTTGGCTATCTTTTTGATGACTAGTCGATTTTCCCCTGAAGTTTGCCCTGCCCTCACTCTTTCAGCAGAAGCCAGGTCCGAAAGATCTGAAACAATGCCCATGTCCACGACCATAACACTGGCTCCCACCTGGCGGGCCAGGGCATTTATGCCGGCCCCGCCCCGCACAAACGTCTTGACCATCTCGCCGGTCACTTCCTGTGGATATGCGCTGACCCCCTGCAGTGCAATGCCGTGATCCCCGGCCATGATCAAAACTGCCTTGCTTTTGACTGAGGGCTCCAGGGTCCGCTGTATGCCGCAAACCCTCTCTCCGATCAGGTGCAGCTCTCCCAGGGCACGATGCGGCATGACCAGCTGCGATGTATGCTCGCGTGCCCGGAGCATCATCTCTTGGTCTGCCGGCTCAATGTCATCAATAACCCGATTCAATTCCATTCTTCTCAACCTCTATAACTATTGTGAACTTGAATACTATTTTATTTTAACCGCAACCCCTGCAACCATCCACACAACGCTGTCGACGCAGGCTGCAACTTTCTGGTTTACCAGCCCAGCCACATCCCGAAACTGCCTGGCCAATTCGTTCTCAGGAACAATCCCTGTTCCAACCTCATTTGATACCAGGATGACTGAACACGGAGCCTCATCAATCGCTTGTGTCAGTGCATCTGCCCGAGCCAGAATTTCTTCCTGCGATCTATTCTCTGCCAACAGATTGCTCACCCAAAGGGTCAGGCAATCTATCAGAATCACATCCGCTTGATTGCTGTGAGAGGCAACCGCCTGTGACAGTGCTGTGGGGACCTCCACCGTTTGCCAGTCTGCGCCTCGGGCCTGTTGATGCTCCTTGATGCGTTGTCGCATCTCCTCGTCCTTGGCGGAACAGGTTGCCATATAGACTTTTTGCTTGAAACGACCATGAGCAAACCCCAAGGCGAATCTGCTTTTTCCGCTCCGACAACCACCTGTAACAAAGATTTTTTCTTTCACAGCTTGATTCCCAAAACCTATTTCAGAACGAACCTTATCGGCACCCTTATCCACTGCTTTGTTCCCTTTCCGTTTATTGTTCCTGGTACAAATGTCCAGCCCTTAACTGACCTCAGGGCAGCGGCATCCAACACCTCAAAACCGGATGACTCTTCTATCTCGATCCTTCCAGGATTTCCATTCTCCATCACTTCAACCCTGAGTAGAGCCCTACCCTGATAGCCCCTTGTTCGTGCAAGCCTTGGATAGTCAGGCAGCGGATTTTCTTTGTACATAGGTCTCGCATATACGATGCTGTCCTGTGTTATTCGGTTCTCCCAAGTAGTCTCTATGCCTCCTTGGCCAGTCGTTGGAATATGCCCACCCGCAGAGGCGGTCTTAACAGGGGGGGTGCTTTCAATTCTTTTGCCACGGTCCTTTGGTATCTGGCTGGAAGCAGGTTCAGGTTGTATAGCCTCTTCAAGGCTGCCTTGTTCAACTCTCATCTCTTTTAGAATAAAAGGCTTCTTATGAGTAACTTTCTGCTTTTTAATGACTATCTGTCTTTCGGATGTACGGCTCTCTGACTCAGAAGAAGGCTTTGCCGAGACCTGAGGAGTCTGTACAGAAGGCAAAGCAGCAACTGCTTTGCGCGGATATATGACAGACATCGAGAGCGACTTATGGTGGTGCGCGCCGATGTAGTTGTTCCTTGCCTTTGTGAGTGGAAGGCTGAAGATTAGCCCGTGTATTGCAACGGCAATTACGACTGATACTATAATATCTCTTCTCATTGCTGCTGAGTCTTTCTTGGTATTGCTTCCACGGAGACCTTTTTGAACCCTGCCAGCCTTACTTTATCAAGGACGTCAACAAATGCCCTGTAAGGTGAGTCCCCGTCTCCAGAAATAATCGCTATCTTTTGGGGAAAGTCTGCTTTTTCCCTCTTCAAGCGACCGAGCAGATCATCTCTGGCTATCAATTCCTTGTCTACGAAGACATTACCGTCTTTATCAACTGTAATGAACAGGGCTTGCTCTTTTGCTTGCTCAACAGTTTCAGCGATAGGTAGCGTAACCGGGATCCCCCTGTAGACCGCCATGGAGAGCATCGAATATATAAAGAACACAAGCAGCAAAAATATGATGTCTATGAGCGGAATCAGTTCGATGCGGGCACTCTTTTGTTTAATTCGTAGCTTCATCCCTCCTGGGTTCCCCCATGCACAATCTCAAGAGAGGTGGCATACTTTTCAATGCGAATAGCTGCTTTTTCCACCCTTGACATAAAATAATTGTATGGAAACAGCGTAAAAATGGCTATGAAAAGGCCCGCCGCTGTCGTGATCAGGGCCTGCGCTATACCCGAGGTAACGGCCTGCGGGTCCTGGATACCTGCCCTTCCCAGCATATCAAAGGAATGTATGATGCCAAGAACTGTGCCGAGTATGCCCAACAGGGGCGCGGCCGTGATCATGGTGTCGAGAACCGGAAGATATCGCTTCATCCTCTTGATTTCATCAAGGGCTGCCATTTCCATTGCCCTTGAAAGAGAATATCCTCTGTGAACCAGGCCGCACACGATCACCCTGACCACATAATCCCCGGAGCCTTGTGTTTTCCCCTTGATCTCTTCGTGTTTGCCCAAACGAGCCAGCTCCAGGACCTCATCAACCAGCGGGTTGTTATGCCCCCTCTTTGCCCAAAACCAAAAGAGACCCCTTTCAATTATAAATGTCAGTGAAATCAAAGAACACGCCACAAGGGGGTACATCACAATCCCGCCTTTTTGGAATAGATCAAACATAATAACTCACTCTCCTATAAAGATTGTATTTGCGAACATTCTTTCCAGAACCTTGATAACGGATTCCAAAGAGTCGCCACTCCTAAAACAATTCAGGGTGTATCAGCCTTGCTATCTTCTCGAGCCCGTCCACGATACGCGGAGAGGCCCTGTCGATCAGATCCGAGTCAATAAAGTATATCCTAACCAACAGGGAACACTAGGGGAAGCGACATACCTGGAGCCTCTCTTACGATTATTGAGGTTTCGTATACCTCATTGATAATTTTCTCTGTCAGAACCTCCTGGGGTTGTCCCACTTTCCGGAGTCGTCCTTTATGAAGAAGGACGAGCCTCTTGCAATAGAGGCTTGCGAGATTCAGATCATGTAGAACCGCCACAATGGTTAGTCCCTCTTCGTTTAACTTCTTGAGAAGATGCATAATCTGAACCTGATGGCCTATGTCCAGGTGGGCTGTAGGCTCGTCTAAAAGCAACAGGTCTGGTTCCTGGACGAGGGCACGGGCCAAATTGGCAAGTTGCCTTTCGCCGCCGCTCAGTTCTCCCATCCTCCTTCCTCTCAACCAACTTATGCCGGTCAGCGCCATAACCTTTTCAGCCATCTGCACATCCCTTTTGGTCTCCAGAAGCTGAAACCTGCCCCAATGGGGAACCCTGCCCAGAAGAACAAATTCCTCTACAGAAAAAGGTGGTGTCGCCTCCTGTGATTGAGTCACTACGGCAACCTTTGTGGCCAGTTCTTTACGTCCCATCCCGCCCACAGCCTTTTCATCCAGGAGGATAAAGCCTTTTCGTGGGGGAAGAAGACCGCTTATCGCCCTGATGAAAGTGGTCTTGCCTGAACCGTTGGGCCCGATGAGCCCCACGAATTCGCCTGTTTTCACCTCAAAGCTAATATCTTTGAGGACTATTCCTTTTCTGTAACCACAGGAGAAGTCTTCCACCGTTATCATTGGGCTGCCCTCAAAAAGTGTAACTCTTTCTGCTCAGGGCAAAGATGAATAGCCCTCCGCCCACAAGACCAGTTATGACGCCTACCGGGAGCTCCATAGGTGCGATGACCACCCTTGCCACGGTATCACACAGGATGAGAAAAGCTGCTCCAGAAATATATGAGGCCACTAAAAGGACCCGATGGTCACCCCCCACAAGGAGACGCATAAGATGAGGAACCACCAGGCCTACAAAACCTATTACCCCGCTCACAGCGACACAGCACCCCGTAAGAAGGGATGCGATAATAAAGATGGCCCTTTTGACCCTTTCTACCTCTACTCCCAGATAGGATGCCTCCTCCTCACCCAAAGAAAGGGTGTTGAGGTCTACTGCATAAATAAAAGAGAGCAGCATCCCTATAAGGGAGATGATAAGGACAGCTTTTATGAGGAATGGGTTCGGTTCCTCCAGGGAACCCATTATCCAAAAGATGATCCCATGAAGGTCCTCCGTCTTGGTAACTGCCATCACTAGCATTATCAAAGACGAGGCCATAAAACTCACCATTACTCCTATGAGGAGAAGGCGGGAAAGCCTAATCCCTCCCCTTCTTGCGCTGATAGCATAGACCAAGAAAATGACCCCCGCCGCCCCCACGAAACCACAGACCGGCGTGGCCAAGGGACCCAGAACATCTGCGCCACCCACCACTATATTAAGACACACCCCTAATGCCGCCCCCCCTGATATGCCCAGAGTATAAGGCTCCACCAGGGGATTCCGAAACATCCCCTGAAGGATCACCCCGGATATGGCCAGCCCTCCTCCCACGGCAAAACCGAGAAGTATCCGTGGCAGGCGCACCTCAAAGAGGATGGCATATTCAGGGGTCCCTTGGCCCTTTGTAAGCAGAAAAAATGCCTTTCTCAGTGGGATATCTACCGCCCCCACCGCCAGGGAAAGAACGACCACTCCCAAAAGGAGTGCAATGAGGGCAAAGATCCACCCTATCCAGGCATAGTATTTTGGATTGCGGATTGCGGATTGCGGATTGCCTGTATGCGATAATATTTTCAAGAAACTAAATTGCTACGAAACTATTTGTTTGAGAATCTGTAGAAATTCTAGTGCCGATCGTGAAATAACCTCGCCAGCTCCTTCACTGTCTCGACAAAGCTAATAGGAGTGGGGCTGCACACCCTGTAGGAGTCCACGGTAAAAATCCTCCCGTTTTTCACGGCGCTTATGCTCTCGTACTTGAGCCAGACCTCTTTCTCCCTCTCCCCCACGATCCCCATTGTCACGATAAGAATAGTATCAGGGTTCCTCTTTATCACTTCTTCCCTGCTATAGATGCCGATCTTTGCATCAGAGGCTATGTTTATCCCGCCTGCACACTTGATGAGATCGTTGATAAAAGAGGCCCGATCGGCGGTAAAGAGCGGATTTGCCCCTATCTGTACAAAAACCAGACTTTTGGCAATCCCCTCTATCTCTTTCTTTATGGCCTTCAGCTTCCTCTTAGTCCTTTCCAATACCTCTTCGGCCTCCTGCTCCTTTCCCACAAATTGCGAAAGGGTCAAGAAGCCTTCGCAAAGTCCCTGGAAATCTGTGGGTGCGTCGAATATTTCTACTCTTAGCTCGAGGCGTCGCAATTTGCGTATTTGCTTGTGGTCGGTAAGGGGCGAGGCAATTACCAGATCGGGACGCAGTTCAATAATTTTCTCAATATTGACATCAATGACCGTCCCCACCTTCTCCTTTGCTCGGGCCTCAGGAGGCCTCTGGCAATAGATCGTAACTCCTACGATCTTATCCCCTACCCCCAGAAGGTAAAGCTCTTCTGTTACAGCGGGAACCAAAGAGACTATCCTTTGCGGCGGGTGCACGATTTCCAGGGATCGCTCCAGATCGCCCTTTGCCTTCAAGGGGAAAGAGAGGGCGTGGCTGAAAGAGACGAAAAAAAAAGCAACCGTGAAAAGGACCCTCAACGTATCTTTGCTACCTCCCATCTCCCTTCTCCTCCAGCTCAAAATTCAGGATTTCCAGGAAGGACATCTCCTTCCTTCTGATTACCTTCGTGCCCTTAATCCGAATCCTCCTGCTAAAAATAGGCCCGTCAACGACCAGGGTGTGATATTCTCCTTCTTCACCGCAGATGTCCACTCCTTCCTTTTTTAGTTCATCTATTAACTCTTCGTCTATCCTGCGCCCCAGCCAGTCGGCACTCAAGAGACCGTCCTTTGCGGCTATCACCACTGCCTCAAACCCAGCCCCGACAAATTGCCGCAGGAGGTCTTTGCCTTCTATGCCCCACAGCGGAAGCAAGGGGATGAACCCAGGATCGGCGCATATCCTCTCTACCCACCTTCTGTGCTCGTTCAGGTTGAGGTCACCAAAGACCCCTCCCTGGACACCGTTCCCTTTGAAAAAGGCCAAGGCCCTTTTGAACTCCCTTTCATACGTATTCCATGACGCCCGTCTATGGTAGACGGGAATCCCGATGGCCTGAGATTGAGCGAGGAGAAGTTCCCTGCTCAAGCGGTGGGAGCGAGTGTACCTACCGGTCGTGGTAAACATGGTGAAAAGATGGGAGACCTCGTGGCCTTCCAGCATCGCCCTGTAGCAGGACAGGCAGCTGTCCTTTCCTCCACTCCAAGAACAAAAGACTTTCATTTCACCCAACCGCAGACCCTACAGTGCCTCCTGCCGTGAGGCATGCCGCCATCACAGCCTGGGCAGGTGTCTTCCCCTTCTCCGGGCTTGGGGATTTCCCCTACTTCCTGTCGGTAGATCTCGTAAAAATAGAGATGCTCCTTGCAATAGAATTTTACCGGATATGCCTTCTTTTTCTCTTCGAATTCTTCATCAGAGATCTTATCTGCAATGATCTTGCGTAAAAAGGCCATCCCTGAGCCAACTTCCAGTGGGCGCTTGCCCTGCCAGATGAACTCAGGAGGAAGAAAGAGTTCAAATGACTTGCGCAGAATCCACTTTCCCCATATCTTGCCCCCTTCCTCCTTTATCTTTACGTCTCCACCGAGGCTCAGGGCGAATGCAACAAAATCCGGATCAAGATAAGGCTGCCGGACATCCAGCCCGAAGTGTTCGCCAATCCTGTTTGAGCTAAAGTTCATAGAGCGGCTTATCCTTCGGATATAGCCATCGAGATCCTCTATCTCCTGCATGTAGGAATATCCACCGAAGAGCTCATCTCCCCCGTCGCCCGTCATGATAGACCTGAACCCCTGCCTCTTTACCTCCCTCATCCCGAAGTAAACGGCCAGGTCGTTGGGCAGCGCAGGATCAAAGCTTCTGAGGAGTCTAATGATTTCCCTTACAGCGGAAAGGGCCTCATCCACCCCTACTTTCACATGGATAACGTCGAGACCAAGGGGCTCCCTGAGGATAGAGATATACTTGAGGTCTTCCCCCTTCCCATTTAGGTTCACTGTCACGCCCTTTGCACCGGGACATAGATAGGCAAGTATCCCGGAGTCTATTCCGCCAGAGACAAGGATGGCCCGGCCCTGGTTTCGTTTGAGGGCTTCTGTAAGTTTCTGTCTGAGTTCGGAGAATCGGCTCTCAATCATCCTAATACTCATACGTAACACTGAAAAAGAAAGATCTTCCCGCTCCAGGCCACCCTTGCACGGAAGTTACGCCGGTATCCTGGTTCTTGAAGGTGGACAGATAGGTATCGTATGCTTTGTCAAACAGATTAGCGCCAAGGCCAGAAAGCACCCAGTGATCAGAAAGGCGCTGTTCTACTTTCAGATCTGCTGTCCAATATGAGTCCAGCGTGTAGACAACTGTCTTGTAATTGACCCAGTCAGTGGTCTCGTCGCGGTACCAGAGTCGATCACTCACATAACGCACCGTAACGGAAGCAGTCAGGTCGTGGGCGTTTTCGTAGATCAGACTTCCTTTGAACTGATGCTCCGGGCTGTAAATGGCCCGGCGCGTGGTCCAGTCTTTTTGTGCAGTAGCAACCTCTTTGCCGTATTCTTCTGCTTCTTCTTCTGCATCAAGATAGGTATAGCCCATAGACAGGCTAAAATCATGGACGGCCCTTATCATTGTACCGAACTCAAAACCTTCGGCCCTGTATGATTTCAGGTTCACGGGTGAGTATACCGAGGTTACAGGGTCTGATCTCCACTGAATCCTGTTGCTCATATCCCATCTGAAGTAGGATGCGTTCAAGAACAGCCTGTTGTCAAAAAGGGCTTGTTCTATGGTAGCGTCTGTATGCCAACCTGTTTCCGGTTTAAGATCTGGATTGCCCTTTCCCATTGGGTCTTCTGGCCAGAAAAGGTCGTTGGGCGTCGGCGCATTAAAGTGCTTTCCATGGCTAAGCTTCAGGGCTGTATTTTCCAATGGGTTGATAATCAGCCCGTAGCGTGGAAGGTCTTTATACCCGAATGTAGAGTGGTCTTCATGCCTTATACCGGCCAGTACCTTAAAAAACTTGGAGAGCCGGTATTGGGCCTCTGCAAAGGTTCCGGTGGTGTGCAGGTCAGCCTTGTCGACAGATCTTGACCCGGACACTTCAGCTCCTGTCGTATCCAGATCCAAGCTCTCATTTTCCCAATCGTAGTCTTTGTATTCAACGCCTAATAACAGGTTTGCGCCCTTAAAAGGTTTGATATCCACATTTCCCTCAGTCCCAAGCACTTCATTGGTAACCCAAATTCGATTTCCTATACCACCATATTTATGGTAACGCCCATAATTGTAGTTCCCCATATACGTGTAATCTCCCTTGAGATTGAAGACCAACCATTCTACGGGTTTGCTCTTGATTTGGAGAACAACGTGGCCATCTTCATCGGTGCCATGGTCGACCAGGCTAGCAACGTCGCTGTTGTAGAATTTCACTCCGTTTATGAAATAATCCTGGGTTCCCGCAGGCGGCTTGATTCCGGGACGGCCGAATTCCCGCTCAATATAGTCGCCGTAAAGACTTATGTCCAGATGATCGCCCTTGTCCAGGACCAGATTGAGCGAAACGTCTTTATGGGTCAGATC
>JAUWXJ010000069.1 GCA_030616425.1 Desulfobacterales bacterium
CCCAGCCTCTCAATCACGTCGGCGCTGCCGCAAAGGCTGGAAACAGAACGGTTGCCGTGCTTGGCAACCCGCAGACCACAGCCAGCCACCACAAAGGCCGTGGTGGTGGAGACATTGAACGTGTTTGTGCCATCGCCGCCGGTGCCGCAGGTATCAACCACTGTTTCAAGGTCCTGATTAATCTCGTCACGGTCTACGTTTACGGCGGGGGCATCCACACGAATGCGGGTCGCCTTTTGCCGCATGACCCGTGCGGCACCCGTGATCTCCTCAACGGTCTCGCCTTTTAAACGAAGGGCGGTTATGAAAGCCCCAATCTGGGCTGGGGTGGCCTGGCCGCTCATTATCACTTCCATGGCAGCCTCCATTTCTTCTTCGCTTAGGTTCGAGCGATTAACCACTTTCCGGATGGCTTCTTTTAGCATGATCCCCTCCTTCTGCGGTGTTCGAGGATTTATTAAAAAGGCCTTTCTCTAAAGCCCCAAAAAGTTTTCCAGAATACGCATCCCCTCCTGGGTGAGAATAGATTCCGGGTGAAACTGTACCCCATGCACAGGGTAGTCCCGGTGCCTCAGCCCCATAATCTCGTCATCCTCGGCCTTTGCCGAGATCTCCAAGCAGGATGGAAGACCCTCACGATCAACAGCCAAAGAATGGTAACGGGTGGCAGTAAAAGGATCGGGTAGATCACGAAAAACCCCCTTACCATTATGGTAAATTTCTGAAACCTTTCCGTGCATGAGCCGCGCGGCACGCACCACGCTGCCACCAAAGGCAACAGCTACAGCCTGGTGACCCAAGCATACACCGAGTATGGGCACCCGCTGGTAAAACCGCTGGACCAAGGGGACAATGATTCCAGCTGACTGAGGAATGCCAGGCCCTGGCGAGATAACCAGTCTTTCCGGCGCCAAGGCCTCGATCTCCTCCATGGTAATCTGATCATTGCGTCGTACTTTCACATCAGCACCCAATACTCCGAAGTACTGAACAAGATTGTACGTAAACGAGTCATAGTTATCGATCATTAGAATCAACTTTCAACCCCTCCAAATCACACCAATCCGTTCTTGGCCATTTCTAAAGCTTGAATTAACGCCTTACCCTTGTTTACCGTCTCCTCGTACTCCGAGGCTGGGTCCGAATCAGCAACGATCCCTGCACCCACTTGAAGGTAGACACGACCAGAGCATACCACGAGTGTCCGGATGGTGATACAGAAGTCCATATTGCCGGAAAAACCGAAGTAGCCGACTCCGCCCGCATAAAGGCCTCGCCTCGTGGGCTCCAGTTCATCTATAATCTCCATGGCGCGAACTTTAGGGGCCCCGGAAACCGTGCCAGCCGGAAAACAGGCACGCAGAACATCAAACATGTCCAAACCGGGTGCCAGATTACCTTCCACATGAGAGACCAGATGCATAACATGGGAGTAACGCTCAACCACCATCATGTCCTTAACCTCAACCGTGCCAACATCGGCCACCCTGCCCACATCATTTCGACCCAGGTCTACCAGCATTACATGCTCTGCCCGTTCCTTGGGGTCAGCACGCAGCTCCTTCTCCAGGCGCTGATCCTCCTCGGCATCCTTACTCCGTGGTCGGGTACCGGCAATGGGACGCAGTGTCACACGGCCGTTTTCCAGACGGACCAGTACCTCAGGAGAGGCACCGACGACGATCTCGTCCTTGAACTGCAGATAGTACATATATGGAGACGGGTTCACCCGTCTGAGGGCCCTGTAAATCTCAAAGGGCTCAACATCACAGAGGTCTGCATGAAAACGCTGACTCAGTACCACCTGGATCGCGTCTCCCTGTTCGATGTATTCCTTGGCACGCCTGACTATATCTTCGAATCCCCCCCGATCCATATTGGGTGTCAGGGCCACCTCTTGTCGAGGATCTCTTGGCCTTGGCTGGGATGTTATGGAGACATTCACTAATTTTTCGGTCTCTTCAATCTGCTTAACTGCTTGATCATATGCTTCTGTATGATTGACATGATCCGGCATGTAGCAATTAACCACTACTTTAATAGTCTGAGTCAGATTGTCATAGATAATCACCTGCTCTGGCATCATGAATGCGGCATCCGGCATGCCCACATCATCTGCCTTGGGATGTGGCAAGTCTTCGAAAAAGCGGGCCATGTCATAACTCATGTAGCCAACAAGACCTCCGAAAAACCGGGGTAAACCTGTTACAGCCTCGCCGTGGAAGTCCTCCATCAAATCTTTAAGGTAGTCAAATGGCCGAGCCTTGACCTGAGTTGACTGACGGTTGCCCCGGCTGAGTTCGATCTTCTCACCCCGTACTTTTATTACCAACCGAGAGCGGTGCCCGATGAAGCTGTACCGGCCCCAGCGCTCGCCACCTTCCACGCTTTCAAAGAGAAAAGATTCGGGCCCCTTAGCCACCTTCTTAAAAAGGCTGACGGGTGTTTCGATGTCTGCTGTGATCTCTTTAAACACAGGTACTACATTGCACCGGCGTGCCAGCCGATGAAATTCTTCTTTACCCGGGTTTATCACTACAAGCCCCCTTTTGTAATAGTTCACCATACAAGGCAAGGAAAATCCCTGAACTATTACTTTCCTTTGACCAAGCTGGCCAAAGCGAATAAGAAAAGCCGTGGCGTTTTTACAGACCCACGGCTTTGAAACAAAAAACCGCGGGCAAGGAGCTTACCCACGGCTTGGATTCCTACCGGAAATACCGGTTACCTCTCAGGCGGTGGATAAACCCCTCCTGAACTCCACCACCAATACCAGTTATTACTTCTCAATTGGTTTCTCAGGTAACCGTACATACTGTTCTCCTTATTGCAATTCAGGAATCACTCTATACAGACGCAATCACAGTTGTCAAGAAAAAATGTTGCGCGTTCACTCACAGAGTCCTCTGCTGCATAATCTCGGATGATCTCTCAGCTTGTCCGCTTCCGGCGGAAAGACCGCTTCTCCCGCTTGCCTTCAATTTTGTTTGTAAACCGCTTAATGAGTTCAAAGTAAAGCTTGCCCGTTCGCGACAAGATGGTGTTATGGTCGGCACCTGGGACCATTCGAAATTCTTTGCTGCGCGCTGCGCATTGAACTTGCAGAATTTCAGCAGTCATCACAGGAATGAACTGGTCATGCTGGGCGTGAATGATGAGGGTTGGTTTGACAACCTGTGCGATTTTTTGGATGTTTTTGAGGCCATCCTCCTCAGTAATACCTAGGGCCTTTGTGTCAACTCCAAGGCAGTTCAAAAGGGGAACCGTATCAGGAAAGCCACTGTCAATGATAAGGCCTGATATGTCTTCTTGGTAGGAAGCTGCCAATTCCAAAGCACAGGCGCTTCCAAGGGATCGGCCCATGACTACAAGGGGACCGGTGCGGTTTTCATCTTTCAGCCAGCTTCGGACCTCCTTGAAGATAACGTGGGCATCACGCATCATGAAGGTTACCGTAGGCATTCCTCCACTCCTCCCATAACCTCGATAGTCCACGGCAAGAAGGCTCAGGCCATGCTCGTTATACATGGGCCCAATGCTATCGTAGTCACTAACGAGCTCACCATTGCCATGAAAAAATAGTATATTGGGATCTTCCAAACCTGCCATGTGAAACCGGGCGCCGATCTGGACACCCTCTTCTACAACAATGTCGTAATCAATAGCACCAGGTGGTGGATTTGAATCGACATCTTTGCGGGGATGGAACAACAACTGGATAACCCCGGGCTGATCCAGCTTAGCGTAACCAAATTGATCCCCCATCACTATAATCGCCTCCCCATATTATTGCGGATTGCGGAATGCGGATTTACGTTGCACGTTGTTTCGATGTAAATCAAACCAGTAGCTCGTTTCTTAAATAACATAGCAATAGTATTGTCATTGCGAGCGTAGCGAAGCAATCTCTAACCATTTGATTATCAATGAGATTGCTTCGTCGTCCGCCTCCGGCGGACTCATCGCAATGACATTTCCCCAGAGTACTCCATCACTCCAATACTCCCTGGCCCAGGCCTGATTTGCCGCCTTGATAGCCTGTAGTAAGCACGAGCACCAGGGCGGGGCGGGCAGGGCAGGGCAATTGGGGCGAAGCCCCCAAGTTCGACCAAAGGTCCTGGAACTTTGCTGGGCACGTGGATGGATATCACAAGTCTCTGTTCCAAAGCAAGAAGCCCTTGGCCAGGCATAAAACCGCACGCAGATGAGTGATGAACCAAAAAGCCTTGAAACGCCTTCCAAAATCCTATATGTAACAGAAAGATGCAAGTGTTCGAATATCTTTGTTATCTCGGGTAAACACATCGCCTAGTATGGGTTTCACGAGAGGGAGAAATTGTCGGAAGAGCGAGCCTTACAAGAACAAGTTGAAAAACTTAATCAGGTCGGCATCGCGCTCACTAGCGAAACCGACCTGGAAAAGCTCCTGGAGTTGATCGTCCATGAAGCCAGGGAATTTACACGCTCAGATGCGGGGAGTCTGTATATACTGGAGGACGATAAGCTTTTCTTTCATGTAGCCCAGAACGAGACCCTGAGTCGCCGGCGGAATCCTCCACCCGGGTTCAAACCTTATCCCCTCCCACTTTCAGAAGAAAGTATTGCCGGCTATGTAGCCATTACAGGAAAAGTCCTTAACATAGAGAACGTTTACCGCCTGCCTAAGACAGTACCGTACAGTTTCAATCCTGACTTCGATCTTCGCAACAACTATGTGACAAGGTCCATGCTGATCGTCCCCATGAAAGACAGGCAGGGCCAAATCCTGGGTGTACTCCAATTGATTAATGTCATGGACGAAACAGGTGCTGTCGCGGTATTCCCGAAATCAGTCGAACACCTTGTCATGTCTCTGGCGTCACAGGCAGCTGTAGCGATCCGAAATGCTAAGTTAATCACGGATATCAAGGCCTTGTTTGAGGCCCTAATCCGGTATTCTGCCTCAGCCATTGATGCTCGAAGTCCTCACACCGCAGGTCATTCCAAACGAGTAGCAGCTTACTCCAAGGCCATAGCCCTGGCCATCAACGACGAGACTACGGGTCCCCTTCGAGATATCTTCTTTGCACCTGAAGAGTTGGAAGAGCTCTCTTATGCAGCCTGGCTTCATGACATCGGCAAACTCGGTGTCCCAGAGCATATCTTGGACAAGAACAATAGACTCAGCAATGAGGCCATGGAAACCATTGTCAGTCGCTTTGAGCTCATCAAGGCCCTCAAGCTAAAACGTATTTATCAAGACATGCATACGTTGGATGTATCGACCATGGAGTCCTCCACCCCAGAAGGCAAGAAAGACCAATCCGATGATAAGATACACCAGGAAATCGCGAAGGTGGAACAGGAAACAGAAGGAGATCTGAGTTTTATCCAAAACGTAAACAGATCCACTTTTCTGTCAGAAGAAGACCTGGCCACCTTACAGGCCATAGCCTCCAAGACCTATGAAGACCTCCACGGAAATGTGAGGCCTTACCTGACCGCCCGAGAATCGGAATCTCTTTCGGTGAGAAAAGGGAATTTAACGGAGGATGAATACAAGAGGATCCAAACCCATGTAGAACTTACATACAACATCGTAAAAAATATACCGTTTACAAAAAACTTAAAGAATGTTCCTATCTATTCTGCAACCCATCATGAACTCCTTAACGGAAGCGGCTATCCCAGAGGGCTCAAAGGTGAAGAAATTCCTGTCCAGGCTCGCATCTTAGCCGTTGTCGACGTCTTTGATGCATTGACGGCTGCAGACCGCCCATATCGCCGTGCCATACCTCCTGAGAAGGCCGGCGATATCCTTAGAGCCGAAGCAAAAGATGGACGACTCGACAAAGATATCGTGGATCTGTTTCTTGATAAGGAACTGTACAAGATATGATCTGTTTTCAGAGAATTGCTGAAAGGCGCATAATTGAAGCGATACGGGAAGGAGCATTTGATAACCTTCCTGGAGCAGGCCAACCCCTTAGGCTCGAAGACGATTCCCATGTACCGGAAGACCTCCGGATTGCCTACAAGATCTTGAAGAACGCAGGCTATGTGCCTCAAGAGGTAGCCCTTGGAAAGGAGATCGCCAAGGCCGAAGACCTACTGGCCGGTATGGAAGATACAACGGCAAAGTACCACCAGCTCAAAAAGCTAAATTTTCTTGTCATGAAGCTCAACATGCTGCGCCGAACCCCTACCAGCCTGGAAAAGGCTCAACGTTATGAGAAAAAACTGGTAGAACGCTTCGGCCGGTAACCCCTCATGTTTCACAAGAAGAGGATTCTGCTGGAATTATACACCAGGCTCTTTGAGGCCTTCGGTCCAAGAGACTGGTGGCCAGGGGATTCCGGCTTTGAGGTGGCTGTAGGTGCTATCCTGACTCAAAATACGGCCTGGAGAAATGTAAAAAAAGCGATAAGCAACCTGAAAGCGAAAAGTCTCCTGTCACCGGATGCCTTGTATCATGTGCCAGTCCAAGATTTAGCATCTGTGATCAGGCCTGCAGGGTATTACAACATAAAGGCCCAGCGGTTGAAACACTTTGTCTGGTTCCTTTTCCAGGAAAGTGCCGGTGACCTCGAGCGCCTTCTTGCCGAAGACCTTGACACCTTGCGAAGCAGGTTGTTATCCATTAACGGGATTGGACCAGAAACCGCTGATAGTATTCTGCTTTACGCTGGAAACAAGCCGACCTTTGTCGTAGACGCCTATACTAGGCGAATCCTCTTCAGGCACAATCTCATCCCTGAAGAGAGCTCTTACGATGAGGTTCGAAATTTTTTTATGGATTGTCTGGAGCCTGATACCACGATGTTTAATGAGTACCATGCACTCCTGGTCCACCTCGGGCACACGTTTTGCTTGAAGAAAAATTCAAAGTGTTCGGAATGCCCTGCCAGGGGGTGGAATGATGTCGACGGGACAGAAGAAGTTTAAAGTGCCTAAAGTTAAGGAATGCGCTTTCAGCGCAATCATTTTTAAAATTGACCACGCCGAAGGCGTGCACATCAACCCTGGCCCAGACCTGGCTTGTAATCATAGAAGCCTGACCGGGACATGCAGCATGCTAAAAGCAAGGCAGGCCGATCCGACCAGGTAGCACCAGGGCGGGCTTTAGCTCACTTTTAACTTCAGACTTTAGCTCACTCTTGATCAATCAACACAAAACTTTAGCTGTAAGGCCCAGGAGCGCATAAGGAACCTGTGAGATGACTCCAAAACTAAAGGTGGCCTTGCTTTCAGGTGGTATTTCCTCTGAACGCGAGATTTCTATCAAGAGTGGCAACCAGGTATACAAAGCCCTCAATAAGGCCAAGTATGACGTGACACGCTACGACCCGGCCACCGACCTTGGAAAACTCGTAGCTGAGGCATCCAGAATTGATGTAGCATTCATCGTGCTGCATGGGCTTTATGGGGAAGACGGCACCGTCCAGGGCCTTCTTGATCTCCTGCATATCCCCTATCAGGGTTCGGGCACGCTGGGAAGCGCCCTTGCGATGGACAAATGGAGCTCAAAACGTCTTTACAAAGAGGCAGGGCTCGTCGTACCACCCTTTAAGGCTCTCATGAACGGACAAGTTTACGATGTAGAGGCTTTGAGCATTGAGCCCGGGTTTCCGTTAGTTGTCAAGCCCAGGGACGGTGGTTCGAGCATCGGCACCAGTATCGTGCAGGTCCCAGGGCAGTTACCAGAGGCCCTTAACACGGCCTTTAAATATGGCCGGAACGTTATACTGGAAGCTTACCTGGAAGGCACGGAGATCACGGGAGGGGTTCTTGGAAATGACGACCTGCAAGTGCTCCCCATTGTGGAGATTGTCCCTGAATCAAAATACCCGTTCTTTGATTATCAGGCAAAGTATAGGCAAGGGGCTACCCGAGAGATCTGTCCAGCCCGTATCAATAAAACGCTCTCTGAGCGTGCTCAATCCGCTGCTGTCACTGCCCATCGAGCACTCTGTTGTCGTGGCTATAGCCGCACCGATATGATCATTCGTAATGACACCGTCTATGTGTTGGAAACCAATACCATCCCGGGCATGACGCCGATGAGCCTTTTTCCGCTGGCTGCAAAGACGGCCGGGATCTCCTTTAGCCAGTTATTGGATCGGCTGATTGAGCTTGCATTAGAAGACAGAGACGTTGGTTCGGACAAATGAGTTCCTGTCTGCTGAGTGGCTTGGCATCATATGTCATACGGTGGTCGGCCTATTGGTCACTGGTCATCGGTCACTGGTTCTTACTAATGACTAGTGACCAATGACTAATGACCAGATGTTTACGAACTGCATAACCTGCACACGACAAGGAAAGTATCATAGTTTGAAATCATGCCAACAATAATCCGAACCAACCGCGAGCTAAAAGAACGATATGACGAGCTGAAGGCAGGCGACACCTTTATAGGGCTGCTCAGCTTCAAGAACGTTAAGCACCGTGTATTAATCGATCTTCTCGAAAGAGGGGTTCGGTTTTTCCCGTCTGCACTCTCCCAAATGTTGGGTCGTTCCAAGGTGGCCCAGGCCCTTGCGTTTCGGCAGTGGATGATCCCCCGCACCCTTATAATTGCAAGGCGCGCAGATGCCATGCGCGCCATCAATACATATAATCAGCACGGCATCGGCGCTGTGGTCACAAAAGAAGACCATCTCCAATGCGGATTCGGGATACATCGGTGGGAGAGTGTCGAAGCTGTGTACAACCAGGCCGCGTTCAACACGATTTCATATCCTTTTGTGTTGCAGCCATTCCTTGAAACCTATACCGACATGCGGGTCATCATAGCAGGTGACTATTCCGAAGCTTATATCCGCGAAAATCAGAATAACTTTAGAATGAACCTCACAGCAGGCGGAACCAGCAGGCCGTACACCCCCACCAATGACCAGCTTGCCCTGTGCCACAGTGTAATGGAACGGGGAAAGTTTCCATATGCCCATATGGATCTGCTGGTCACAAAGGATGGTCATAACTACCTGTCTGAAATAGCTCTGAACGGAGGGATGAAAGGGGCGCGCATCAGACGCGAAGAGCTTGATGCGCTCAAAAAGGATCTGCTTGAAAAAATGGCCGGGTCTTAAAGGCAAGAAAAATCGTGAGCCAATCAAAAACAGCGCCTCTCACAAAGGGAGTCCAGTGGTCGCTTGAGTTGATGGCCATGACCTACGTGGCTGTGGCGGTCACCTTTCTGGTTGATGCCGACTGGCCTATCCTTGTCGTAAACAAGGCTTTCGTTCGTTACGACTGGCCCATGGTATTTTTCCCTACGGAGAAGTTCTGGTTCTCGTTGGCGGTCAGCGTTCCAGGCACCCGAGCCTTTCTCGCCTTTGCAGCAGCGCGAAGGCCAGCTGAAGCCCGGCTCTATGTCCAGGTGCTCCAGGTTTCCCTGCTGCTTGCAGCAGCCCTATTTGCATGGCAATTTATCTTCCACAAACACGCCCCCCTTTATGCCCTTGGATTTTTTGTCGAATTTGCTCAAGTGGTCTTTTACCTGTTTTTGTACAAAAAACTCCCATAGCCTAACCACAGACTTCTCTCGCCTAATCAGTATTGAAGCTCCCTGCCGCCCCTGGCTCGGAGAGCAAGTTGCAGGGAATGCGCTCGCTTTTGCGGTTAAAGTCGGCTCGCAACATGCATAGAGGCCTGGTCCTCTATTGCCTCACATGTTAGATGGACTATCTGTTTTGTGGGTATTGTTGTGATTATTTCTCTTCTGATAAATGTTTTTGACCCATATTGTTCAACTCTATTTCCCAAGGGAGATGCATGAAAAGTACTAGCTCCGTGATTTGAAGTAAAAGGCTTGAGTTTTATGGCTTTACTGTGATTTTTCCTTGACAAAATCAAGGGTTCGGTGTAAAGGGAACGATACATTTTTTCAGCACAAATCGTAATATTTTCACCACATAGCTTCATCTAACTGAATTTTTTTGGTACAGCCCCTTACTCCAGTAAGCATTTTAAGATCACGATATATGTTCGAGCAAATGGAAGCAAAGGGGATGGCCTAAGGCGTTGTCACTTTCCTATTGGCATGATGCGTCGACTGACATGAACCAGTCTGAAGCCCTCAAAATTTAACGATTTGGAGTTGCCATGAGCACAACAGAAGAAAAAGAGCAAGCCGTAGCAGAAGAAGAGGAAGCTACACCCGAACCTCTAAAACCAGGAACCTGGCGATTTCTCATACCCATCGCAGCGTTTGCTATAGGTTTTGTGGCGCATCTGATTCCTGGATGGGTGCTGTTTCCGCAACTCCTTTATGGTGAAAAACAACAGCCAATAGATTTCAGCCACAAGATCCACCAGGAAGCGGTGGACGAAGGGTGTGAAAGCTGTCATTTTTTTCGTGAAGACGGAAGTTTTTCGGGAATACCCAAACTCGAAAATTGCGTCGAATGCCACGAAGAGCCCCAGGGGGAGCATCTCGAAGAAGCGAAGTTAGTCAAAGAGTATGTTGAGCCTGGCAAGGAGATTCCTTGGTTGGTTTATGCCCGCCAGCCTCAATGCGTCTTTTTCTCGCATGCAGCCCACGTCAAAATGGGCGAAATGGAATGCAACACCTGTCACGGACCCATAGGAGAGTCGGATCACGTGAGGCCTTACCAGTACAATCGCCTCACCAAGTACAGCCGGGATATCTGGGGCTGGAATATTGCAGGTTACAAGAAGCACACCTGGGATCGGATGAAGATGGACGACTGTGCTGAGTGTCACGAAGAAAAGAAGGGCCACAAAGACGCCTGCTTTGTA
>JAUWXJ010000129.1 GCA_030616425.1 Desulfobacterales bacterium
ATGCTCATCTGGGCAGACCCGAACATGGGGTAACGACCGCCAGGCACATAACTCCCAACACAGTTGACAGGAATATGTTTGTGTCCCAGTATGATTCCTGGACTGATTTCTACCTCCAAAGGTTTCATGGTCGCAAGTTGAGCTTCCGCAAAGGCGCGGACATTTTTCTGACAAAAATCAGTATCCTGAATAAGCTGTTCATCACATTTACTAATTGCTTCATTGATCTGCTGTTCGCTTAGCTCGAAACTGGTAGGATTCCAATCATCAAACTTTTGACTGTACTTGCGTACAGCATCCATTCCGTTTTCTCTAAGATCTTGTAGCATTTCTTGAACATACTGTGATGTTTCCGCATCTTCTTCAAAAAGTCGATGACCGCCTTCCTTAATGACTTTCATGCTCCTCCTCCTCCTTTGATTTAAAGATTCTGGGCATTCTTTATAAATGCGGATTTTTATCCCCTCGAGCCCAGTCGCAATCCCCCGTGAATAGAATAAACATCTCCATTTATTGCTTCGTTGTGAAACAGTTCGCCAACTAAGGAAGTGAGGATCCTTTAAAGTGGTCTGAGAATCTGAGCTCCGCCTTCTCAAATTTTCCAGGCGTTTGTCACGAAAACAAAAAAGGTCCCTGACACCTATTATCGTTATGAGACCTTTGAGTTGTTCACAAAATGGCTGAAAGTCTGAAGCCTGTTTTTAGATTCCTAGCAGTTGCTTTTTGAGCTCCTCGTTGGCCGTTAGTTCCTCGGATGTACCTTCATGCGCGGTTTTTCCGTCATCCAGAACATAGACCCTGGAACAGATGCGCAAGGCCAAAACCGAATTCTGTTCCACCAAAACGGTCGTTATATTAGTTGAGGCCAGCTCTTCAATTATGTTCATCACTTCACGAACAATGAGCGGACCCAGTCCCTCGGATGGTTCGTCCAACAAGATCAGATCGGGATTGCCCATCAGGGTTCGGGCGATTGAAAGCATTTGCTGCTCGCCACCTGAAAGGGTCTCTCCCTTGTGCTTAAGAAGCTCCTTGAGCATTGGGAAATGGCGAAATACCCGGTCAAGGCCCCACTCTCGGTTTTTGCCACCTCTTTTTGTTCTCGCGATCTCGAGGTTCTGCTGAACCGACAAGGTGGGAAAGATCCGTCGATTATCCGGGACCCAGCCAACCCCTAACTCTGCTATGACGTTGGTCGGCAGGTTGGTGATATCCTGTCCTTTGAAGGTGATTTTTCCCGTTCTGGCCGGTGTCAGACCAAGAATGCTCCGGAGCGTGGTGGTCTTTCCAGCGCCGTTGCGCCCCAGAAGGGCTACAGATTCTCCTTCCAGGGCCTTTAGATGAACATCGTGGAGGACGTGGGCCTCCCCGTAGAACGAATTGATCCTATCAACATCCAAGATGGGCAGTGGTGCAGACATCAATCTATTCCTCCCAGGTAGGCTTCTTGCACTTGATTATTGGCCTTGATTTCTTCAGGTGACCCTTGGGCGATGACCCGGCCCTGATGCAATACGGTGATGGTATCGGAAATGGTCAGGACAACATTCATATCATGCTCAATTACGACAATGGTAAGACGTTCGGAGATCTTCTTTATGAACTCTTTAATGCGCTCGGTCTCCGAAGAGGGAAGCCCGGATGTTGGTTCATCCATTAACAGTAACTTTGGTTCTGAGGCCAGGGTTATTCCGATTTCCAGGATTCGCTTGTTGCCATAAGAGAGCTCCTTGGTAGGGATATTCTTGACCGAAGCCAGGCCGATCTCGGCAAGAACCGTTTCTGCCTCCTCGTTTATGTCATCGAAATATTTAGTGGATCGAAGAAAATGGAACCCCTTTTTCTTGCGCGATTGAACCGCCAACCGAATATTTTCGAATGGCGATATTTCGTTGAATATGTTCAGCACCTGAAAAGAACGCGCTATGCCAAGTTCGACGATCTTGTGGATTGGCCAGCCAGTAATGTCCTGCTCCTGGAACAGGATTCTACCACTGTCGGGCTTATACAACCCTGTCATGATGTTAAAAAGGGTTGTTTTTCCGGCACCATTGGGTCCGATAATGGAGGTGATGGCTCCCTCTTCGATCTTGATGCTGATGTCCCGGTTGGCTATTAGCCCGCCAAAATGTTTTTCAATATTTGCCGTCTCAAGAATGGCCATCGGTCAAACCTCCTCCAAAACTTCTTCCCGTCCGCTCGCGTGGCCCACCCTGAAGTAGCCAAGGATCCCCTCAGGCAGGAAAAGGATTATAAAGACGATCAGCAGTCCATAAAAAAGATACCAGTGTTCAGTGATCGAAGAGATGATGTCCCTGATGGCGATGAAAATGGCTGCCCCGAGGATGGGTCCAAAAAAGTTGGTCAGCCCTCCCCCGATCAGGACCATCATGACAACGTCACCAGATTTCGTCCAGTGCATCGGGTTGGCAAAAGCGCCATGCATGAGCATGGCATAAAGGGCACCGGCAAGACCGGCAAAGATGGCTGAAATCACCAGGGCTATCCACTTGTATAACACTGAATTGTAGCCCAGGTACTTGGCCCGAACCTCGTTCTGCTTGGTGGCATACAAGACGCTTCCCAAGGGAGAATGAACCATTTTCCAGAGTAAGATAAGGCTGACCATGAGGATGACAAAAACGAAATAATAATAGGACAGGATGCCTTCGATCGGGATGCTAAAAAGCCCAAAGAAGGTCAGTGCGTACCTCTCTATCCCCATGAGGCCATCCTCGCCACCAGTCACACCATCCCATAGGAAAGCAATGAAGAAAAACAGCTGGGTTAAAGCGATGGTCAAGAGGGCGAAGTAGATCCCCCTTTTCCTGGCCAGAAAGAGCCCCACGATGCCGGCGATCATGCCACAGAACAACATGCTGCCCAGAATCGGAATCCACGTCCCAGCGATGATGTGTTGCTGGATCAAGCCACAGATATAGGCACCAGTGCCGAAAAATAGGCCGTGGCCGAATGACGGAAGGCCAGTGTATCCAAGAAGGATGTTGTACCCCATTGCAAAGATTATCCAAATCATGACCTCAATGGCCAGCGTCATGAAACCGAGCTTCATGATAAACGCCGGCAGGATCAGGAAAACGGCAAATGTGATAAACATCGGATGACGAAAGTATCGTACCATTTGTTTAACCTCTTCACCTGTTTTACTGCTCAAGCAGAGACTTTTCGCCCATGAGCCCGCGTGGCCGCACCACGAGAACAATGCCCAGGACGAGGTACATCATCAAATCGGACAGTCTCGGCCAAACCAAAACAGTTAGGCTTTTGGACAGGCCCACGATCAGGCCCCCAATAACTGCTCCCCGGAAACTGCCAATGCCACCGATAACGACAATTACGAAAGCCGGCATTAACACCTCCGTTCCCATGGTGGGCTTGAGGCTCCACATCGGACCGGCAATAACACCTGCGATGCCGGCAAGGGCCGATCCCAGGCCAAAGACTACTGTCCGAATCCTTCGCAGATTCTTACCCAAGGCCAGCACCATTTCGCTATCAGAGACCCCAGCCTTGATGATGGCGCCGTAGGGGGTCTTCTCCAGAAAGATCCAAACCAAACCGAGCAACACGAGGGCCAGAGCGGCCATGAACAGTCTGTACTTGGAATACCACATAAAGCCCAGCGAGATCGGGCCGGCCACGAACTTAGGTGCGGCTATGGAGTAACCAATCTTGCCCCAGACGATGCGGATGATCTCCTCAAAGGCCATGGCCATGCCCAATGTCATGAGGAGGCCCAACAACGGATCTTTCCCATAAATCCTTCTGACCGCAGACCATTCGATGAACAGGCCGATGATACCCACCAACAAAGGTGCGATGATAAGGGATGCCCAATAGCCAAGGTATGGTTGCAGGGTGAGAGCAAAATAGGCGCCCAGGGCGAACAAGGCACCATGACTAAAGTTAATGACCTCCATGACACCCAGAATCAGCATGAAGCCCAAGGCCATGACAGCGAAAAGGAGACCCAAAATCAGCCCGTTGAACAGCTGGGAGTAAAATTCTGCCATCATTCACCTCAAACATAGATTATTGGATAGACCAATGGTTGGGTCTCCCAAGAGCGGAGACCCAACCCACCATCAGTTTTACTTATACGGCTCGAGCTTACAAGGATTCTCCGCTCGACTTCGGACAATGTCTGGGCCTTTCATTGAACCGATGACTCTGTAGAAGTCGGTTAAATCCTTTGCTTCTTTGGCTGTTTTGGCCTTGGCGATGTATACCTCCTGGACGAACTGGTGGTCCCATGGCCGGATATAGGTGGGGAAATTTTTCATATTATCATAGATGGTGTGCCCTTCCAGGGCCCTGATAATATCATTCGTCTTTAGGCTCTTGGCCCGTTCGACGGCCCGAAGCATTGTCCTGGTGCCGATATAGCCTTGATAGGTATTATTCTCGGGAATAGGAATCTTGGCATTAGGCCAGCGTTTTTTGTACTTGGCCACAAATTCCTTAGTCCCAGGGGTATCCAACAAGTGATACCACTCGATGGCAAAGGTCCCTATATTCTTTCCCAGACCCACCGTCCAAGCGTCTGAGTAGTCTCTAAGACTAAAACCAAACCGGAAATCCTTATCTATGCCGAACTCGAAAATCTGCTCCATCATAGCAGTATTGTCCACACCCCCGATGGTGCACATGATTATGTCAGGCTTGGGCTTGAGGTTTCTGATCTTGATCAGGTAAGAGCTGAAGTCCCTTGTTCCTAAGGGGATCAAGGATTCACCCAATTCTTTTCCGCCTTCTTTCTTAAGGATCGAACGGAACTCTTTGGTGCCAGATCTGCCCCAGGTGTAGTCGTGAGTAATGAAGTACCAGTTTTTGCCGATGTTCCTGGCGATCCATGGAGCGACGCCAAAAACCAGCATATGGTTGTTGGGTCCGACCCGGAAATTGGTTCGATGGCAATACTTGCCCGTGCATGTGCTGGAGTTAGTGTTGGTGTTGAAATAGACGGTGTTTCCCCGTTGAGCCACCTCAGAGATGGCGACGGCACACGATGACGAAACAGCGCCCAGCATGAAGTGGACCTTATTACGCTCCATTAGTTTCTTGGCCTTGCGGGCCGCAGCCGACGGATCGGTCTCGGTGTCCTCAACGGTCATCTTAATCTTCTTGCCGAGCACTCCGCCCCTGGCGTTGAATTCCTCCACAGCCATGGTCATGCCCCGCCGTTCGGCAGCACCCATGTCGGCGTAGTTGCCGCTAGCCGGGCTGATAACTCCCATACGGACCACGTCATCAGCAGCAAGCCCCAGATTGGTGAACATAAACAGGGTCAGTAGAAAAACCATTCCAAATCCAACTATTTTTGTTGATTTTCCCATCATTTCTACCTCCTTTTACTTTTAGGGTTATTGTTAATGCCCGGTAAACGGGCATGGGAGAAACCTTTGCCATTTTCACGATACCTCTAGTACTATGTTAAGAGCCTTCATGTCAAGTTTTTTCATAAAGACATCCTTTTTGTCCTACTCAAATGGACTGACTGAGAGTATAGCCGTGGGCAGCAAACGATTCGTGGAAGCGACTAAGGATCGGCTTGGGATAAAAGCAAAAGAGCGGCGAGTGCTGGGGGAAGATGGGTCATATGACCTTCGAGAACCAGCAGCCGCTTATGGGCGTGATTTTGGCCCTAAGAATGGCTCTTTAAGGCTCGAGAGCACCTATTTTTGGAATGTTTATCCTGAAATATTAATAAGATAGCTTGGTCCGACCCCAGCTGACAAGAATCGGAAATGGCCCCCGGGCGTGAGCCCATGGGTGTCTACTCTAACACCACCAACTAGTAGTCTATGGTCATGAGAACGTGTCGTTCAGCATCTGGAGACCCCTGACTGTATTTCCACCCAGGTGTAGCCGAATGATCTGCCGTCCCGCGTTCAGCAGCGCCTGCCGGTCTCCAATCGCTTGGGCAGCCTTTAGAACCCCGAACGTTATTGATGAAGCAGGTGATCCTGCTTCATCGGGAATGGGCACATCTCGTGGATCATCGGCAGTGAACTGCACGAAGAGGCCACGGCCAGCGCCGCCCTTGTGGAACTGACCGGTAGAGTGCAGGAATCGAGGCCCGTACCCGACTGTGGTTGCCAACCGAAATCGATTGCGTAGCTTTGTGCGCAGGTTTTGCAATGCCAGACTTGTCTCCGATGTTGGCTGAAGGTAGGCCTGAAGCGCAAT
The DNA here is from genome assembly GCA_030616425.1 of Desulfobacterales bacterium. Classification (GTDB taxonomy): domain Bacteria; phylum Desulfobacterota; class Desulfobacteria; order Desulfobacterales. The sequence continues at coordinate 6,211 of JAUWXJ010000129.1, forward strand.
GTACGCGCCTGCTTTGGCCTGACCGAGAAAGGCGATCAGGGCCCCTCCCGGACTGCTGCCCCGCATCTCACCGTAGACTGCGATGCCTTCGTGCTCAAGGGAGGGAGTTTCAACAGGAAGCGATCCCTTTTCTTTATATTCGGCCGTTATCCTCCGCGCTAGTACCTTGGCTGCCTCGACATTGGGCTGATCAAAAGGATTGATGTCCAGACAATGACCAGCCACAGCGACGGCCATCTCCCACAGAAACAATTGCCCACCAAGGTCGTATG
>JAUWXJ010000170.1 GCA_030616425.1 Desulfobacterales bacterium
TTTCATTTAAAGAATCGCCCGTACGAGCTCAAAACCTTTGAGTGCCAGAAATGTCCGAACCTTTGCCGGGTCCATAAGATCCTCATAGAGGGCGAACTCAACTCATATTACGGTAGCCTGTGCGGCCGGTATGAAAAGGGGACTGACCGAGCCCTTTACAGTCACCTCCCTGATCTCTTCAAGGAACGCGATCTTCGTCTTTTGGAAGACTTTGATGAGGAGCATGACGCAACAAAGGGAGCAGGGCCTGTCATAGGTATCCCTCGGACCATGACACCCTATGAGTACTTTCCTTTCTGGCACGCCTTTTTCAAGACCCTGGGTCACCCCATAGTTGTTTCAGACAGGACAAACAAGACATTGGCTGAGGCAGGGCTCTCTTATGTTCAATCAGAGCCCTGCTATCCCATAAAGACTGTTTATGGCCACGTACATGATCTTATGTCCAAAGGTGCAGACAGGGTGTTGCTGCCGTGCGAAGTGGATCACAAGCAAATTGGTGAGCAGGGGGTTCGCAGTTTCAATTGCCCGTATGTGCAGGCCATGCCGTATATGATACGGGCTGCAATGGGCTCTGGGGTGAAACTCCTTGCGCCAATCCTGCACCGGAGTCGTCCTATGCACGAGGTTGATCGCGCGCTCATGGCACTGGGGAGATCCCTGGGGCACGGCTCAGGAAAAATTAAGGATGCCGCAGCCGTCGCCCATGAGGCACAACATCACTTTGACCAGTGGCGTCGAATGCGGGGCAAGGAGATACTTGCTTCGTTGAAGAAGGATCAGCGGGCCCTGGTCCTGCTGGGGAAGTGCCACAACATATTCGATGAGGGCCTAAACCTGCATATTGCCAGGAAACTGAGGCGCACCGGGCATCTTACAATACCCTACGACATGCTTCCTGTTGACGATGTATTGCTTCCTGCCCACTATGAAAATGTGGTCTGGAAAAATACCCGTGATCTTATGAAGGCGCTCCAAGTAATAAGGAGAGATGAGCGCCTCTTTCCGGTGTTGTTGACAAACTTTGGATGCGGGCCAGATTCTTTCTTCATCAAATATATGGAAGCTGAGATTGCGGGTAAGCCCTATCTGACCTTGGAAGTGGATGAGCACACAGGTGACGCAGGCATGATTACACGCATTGAGGCGTTCTTGGATACCCTGGGTAGTGCACCCAGGCGGCCAAAGCGCCCCACCCGCCCCCTTAATCTGATCATCAAGGGAAGGCCAAGGACGGTGGACCCCTGGGGTCCGAATCCGGCCTTGATGCGGCGCCTGGAAAATCGGGTCCTCTATTTTCCTTACGTTAACCTTGCCTTTTGTGCTGTGGTCGAGGCTGCCCTGGAGGCGATCGGTCTGGAGGCGAAAGTCCTCCCAAGGCCGGATGATGAGAGTGTGTACCTCGGCCGGCAGGTCACATCCGGCCAGGAATGCCATCCTTTTATCGTCACCTGTGGGAATTTTGTGAAGATGACCCGCCAGAGCGGGTTTGATCCAGATCGTACTGCTGTATTGATGCAAAACTACGATGGGGCCTGCAGGTTTTCTCAATACGGTATAGGACATGCCGACCTTTTCAAGCGTCTGGGGCTACCACAGATTCCGGTCATTGCCCCACTCACCTCCACCCGCTTTGACGAGTTTACAGGTCTGTTCGGCCTTTGCTTTACCAGGGCGCTGTGGCAAGGGTGGATGGCATCTGAGGTGCTCGAAAGGCTCCGGCTTCATGTACGTCCGTATGAAAAGAACGAAGGCCAAACCGATCGGGTATATGAAGCCGGCATCCGCGATATTGCCGGGGCTGTTGCACAACGTGACCGGAAACGATTGGGGCACAGCCCGGTGCTTGAAGCCCTGAAAAGAGGCTTGAGGGCTTTAGAGCGTGTTCCTGTTGACCGATCTGAGGCGCGTCCCACCATAGGGATCGTGGGGGAATTCTACACGGTTTTAAATACCTGGGCCAACCATGATCTTTTCCGTACCCTTGAGAGGCTTGGTGCTGAGGTGAAGATCCACGGACTTACGGTTCCGAATTGCTATACGCTCTTTTCCAGCCACTACTATGCCAGGAATCGCCTTAGAGAAAGAAGGCTGATCTCCGCTCTCTACTACCTGATACGCAACCAGTGGGTGAAGTTCTGGGCAAACCGCATGGAAGGATGTTTGGGTGAGGACCTTCAGCCTTTTGGCCTCCTTGATGTTTCCACTATACTCAAAGAATGCAAATCGTTCATCAATTATGATATCGACCCTGTCCTGGCCACTTTCACAGCCCGGGTTCGTGGTTTTGCCAGTCTCGGCATATGCGGTATCTGCAACCTGTATGTGCTCAATTGCATGCTCGGCAATATCACTGTACCTGTTTTCAAGAATGCCTTGAAATCTTACAAGGGTCTCCCCATGTTATCGGCTGTATATGACGGCCAGAAGGAGACCAACATACTAACCCGGATCGAAGCCTTCATGCATCAGGCGAGGCACTACCACGAACGATCCAGGGAGACAGGTATTTAGACTCTCGACTATTCCATCTTTCACTTTGACATTTGAGAACAACAGGCTAATATAAAATGTTTGCCTATATGACGTCTGCTGTCATTATGAAGTTGAGTAGAAAGGTCATTATTTCGAACGAACTCGGGCTGCACGCCCGCGCTGCGGCTAAGATTGCAAAATTGGCCGAAGGAGCCCGTTCTGAGGTCTATATCGTAAAGGATGGTCAGAATGTAGACGCAACAAGCATTGTTGATGTCATAGCCCTTTATTGCCCGTACGGCGCAGAGGTGACAGTCAAGATAACCGATCCTGGTGACGTAAAGGTATTGAACGGCATTGTTGGACTGATTGAGACCGGTTTTGGAGAACCATAGGAATGTCCGATAGTACGGCCAGACACGAAGCGAAGCCTGCGCGCAACTTGACGCTTCAGGGGATCGCCGGATCCCCTGGTATTGCCATTGGCCAGGCCTATCTGGTGGAACACGAAGATGTCGATGTTGTGGAGAAACGCTTTATCGAGGCTAAGAATGTCCGTGCAGAAGTAAAGCGCTTCAAGCAGGCAGTCAAGAAGGCTCAGAAACAGCTTCAGAGTGTCATCGACGAAGTTCCAAAGGAATTCAGAGATCATATCTATATCCTTGATGTACATATGATGCTCTTAAAAGACAAGATGCTTTACAACGGGGCTATTCAGAACATCGAGCATGAAAGCCTGAATGCAGAATGGGCCCTGAAAATGGTTTTAGACGAGGTCAAGTCGATCTTCAAGAAGATGCCGGACCCCTATTTTCGAGAAAGGGCCTCAGATGTTGTGCATGCCTCCAAGATGATACTGGACAATCTGCTTGGCACCGGACCTCCCGACATCTCTGGTATAGACAAACGCGTCATTATTGTAGCTCACGATCTGTCTCCTGCAGAGACAACGCAGATACAGTTAGAAAAAGTAAAGGCCTTTTTGACAGATCGGGGCGGCCAAACCTCCCATACCGGCATCATTGCCAGATCCCTTGAAATCCCGGCCATACTCGGACTGGGAAATGCCAAACAGCACATTAAGACCAATGACCTTCTCATTGTGGATGGCAGCGCCGGCATCGTGATCGTTGATCCAGATGAGGAGACCCTCACCCGGTATCAAGAACGCAAGGACCTGTTTGAAGAATATCAGGCCAGGATTACCCGCTCCAGCCATCTGCCGGCAGAAACCACAGACAAGTTCCGCCTGAGTGTCATGGCCAATATTGGATTGTTGGAAGAGGTGGTCTCTGTAATAGACCATGGCGGGGACGGAATCGGTCTGTATCGAACCGAGTTTCATTACGTGAATCGACCAACCCTGCCATCTGAGCAGGAGCTTTTTGACAATTACAGGGACGTGGCTGAAATCATGGCCCCGCACATGGTCACTGTACGCACGCTGGACATTGGTGGGGATAAGTTCGCCAGCGGCCTGCAATTGGCTGAAGAGATGAACCCGGCCTTGGGGCTTCGGGCCATCAGGTTCGGGCTCCAGTCGCCGGAGATCTTTAAGACCCAACTGCGAGCCATCCTGAGAGCGGCCAATCTGGGAAATGTACGCATTATGTTCCCTATGATTTCCCAAGTGGAAGAGCTAGTTGAAGCCAAGCAGATGCTGGAGGAGGCAGCAGAGTCTCTGGCAAAAGATAGGATACCCTTTAAGTCAGATATTAAAGTTGGGGCAATGATCGAGGTCCCCTCGGCTGTGGTGATGGCTGATATCCTGGCAAAGGAGGTCGATTTTTTCAGTATCGGCACGAATGATTTGATCCAGTACTCCATGGCCATAGACCGGGGCAACAAGCAGGTAGCCCATCTTTATCAGCCGCTTCAGCCTGCAGTGTTGCGAATGATCAAGCGAGTGGTAGAGGCCGCAAAGGAAGCGGGCATCCAGGTCTATATGTGTGGTGAGATGGCAGGAGACCCCATGAATCTGCCTGTACTCCTTGGCTTGGGACTCGATGCTCTAAGCATGAATCCCATATCGATTCCCAGATTAAAGAGCACGGTACGGATGCTATCTCTCAACGACTCAAGGCTCTTCTTGCAGGAGGCACTTAAACAACCGACCGTAGCAGACGTGATAAAGCTTGTTGAGGGGACGTACGGGCCCTCATTTCCAAAGAATGACTTTTACCAGCCAAGCCAGGATTAGTATCCTGGCGTCGATTATTCCTCGAACGCTTTGCGACAGCTCCAGCAACAGGCCATTGCCGCCAACTTGAGGTAATTTTATATGCCCAGCACAAAGATTGTGTGCCAGAATCGCAAGGCAAGGCACGACTATTTCATCCTGGATGAGTATGAGGCAGGCATGGTCCTTCTGGGTACGGAGGTGAAGTCTTTGAGGCTTGGACAGGCCAATCTAAAAGATAGCCATGCCAAGGCGCAAGGTGGTGAACTCTTTCT
>JAUWXJ010000005.1 GCA_030616425.1 Desulfobacterales bacterium
CAGTAAGAAGCCCCAAGGCCTTAACAGTTTCGTAAAAAGTATTGGTTAGCGCCGTTGTCCTTTCACTAACCTCCTTTTCAAGGGTTTCGTTCCGGGCAATTCTTTCCAATATCAGCTCATGTCTGTCAGCACACCGGCCGATTGTATGAATGAGAAGTTCGCTATTAAACGGTTTCGTAAGATAATCGCATGCACCCAACCGCAGCGCTTTTATCACATCGCGGGTGGTTCCAACTCCGGAAAACACAATCACCTGGGTGATGGGAGAAACCTCTTTGATGGTTTCCAAAATTTCAATGCCGGACATCTCCGGCATATTGATATCTGTAAGGATGATTCTAGGGGCTTCCCTCTCGAACAGCTCCATCCCCTGTTCGCCATCTGAAGCAGGGTGTACATCAAATCCACGCTCCTTCAAAACCTCACAGACCAGATCAAGTTCTTCTTGGTCATCATCAATAACCAGAACCTTAATATTTCGATAATCGCTAATTATGGGACCTCCCTTTTTGTCTCTTGCCTATTTAAGATCATTTTCGCTATTAAAACAACATATAAATTGAACTGATACTCTTATTCAGTCGGTTCGTTGTACCAGTTCTGAATCCATTTAGGGAGCGCCTTGAATTCGTCCCCCTTCAATCCACCCAGTTCCCCCCTGAGCTGAACTATCTGGCCCTCTTTTGAATCAGGTCTTAATTGAAGGCCGATCTCCTGGGAAATTGCTTGTACCAGGAGGGAGTCACTCTCATAAAAGGTAGGAGATGGATTTTCCTTGAAATAATCGAGCACAATCTTTCTGACCATATAGCTCACCGGCCGGTCATCCCTCTCACCCTGCTCCTTCAATTCATCTATAATCTCCGGGGGTAGCCTCACCGGCACAACTTCCATCCTCCTTTTTTTTGCCATGGCTGAACTCCTATTTATAATGTTGTATACACTGTATACATACAAACAATGTCTTTGTCAAGAGGAAAGTCCCTGTTTATATGCCTTGGTATACAGTGTATACACATATAGGCTTAGAATATCTTTTATCCTAACGGAACGTGAAAAAGGAGCGGGCACGGTCCGCCGCAGGCGGACTAACCGTGTGATCGGATTCGATCCTCGTACTCGCGGTTCATCTCCGCGATGTGGCCGTGATCTGCGAAACTGAAATATGTGTTCTCGCCGATGATCAGGTGCTCGTGCACTGTGATTCCCATGACCCGGCAGGCATGAATCAACACGCGGGTAATGAGCCTATCGTCACGGGAGGGCTTTGGCTCCCCTGACGGGTGGTTGTGTACCAGGAAAAGGCCGGCTGCATGATACCTGAGCGCGCTCTGTACGACCTCCCTCGGGTAAATGCTGCTCGCTGTCAGGGTACCCTCAAAGAGGTCTTCTATTGCAATAATCCTGTTTTGGGCATCCAGGAAGACGGCTTTGAAGACCTCGCGTTTCTTGTCTCGAAGGGAGTAGTAGAGGTAATCGAAAAGCTCCTTGGAGGACCGGATCGGATCCTTTCTGATCAGTTTCTTCTGAAGAAAGCGCTCGGCAACAGCCTGGATAAGCTTAATCCCAAAGATGTTCTTGGGACCGAGCCCCTTGATCTCCTGGAGTTCCTCAGGCAAGGCTTCAAGGACTCCCTGCAAGGTCTTAAAGCGCTTCAACGCCGCCTTGGCCTGGTCTTTACAGTCCTTTCTGGGGGTTCCCAAGGTGAGGAGCAGCTCTATGACCTCGTAGTCGTGGAATCCATCCAGTCCGGAGGCGAGAAATTTTTCCCTGAGTCGCTTTCGGTGCCCTTCGCCTTTGTGAGGTTTTTTTCGGTCAGGCATATGCCTCGCGTATCAATCAAAAATCGTCAATACCGAGCTTCACTCCTCATCGTGCTCGTGCTTCAGGTCCCTACTCATAAGGGTTTGAAGTGCCTCCTTTGGATCAAGATCTTCGTACAACATACGATAGACCTGTTCTATGATCGGCATCTCCACCCCCATTTTTTGGGACATATTGTAAACCGACCTTGTGGTCCTAACACCTTCAGCCACCATGTGCATATCAGAGAGGATCGCATCAATCTTCATCCCTTGTCCGATCTTGTAACCAACATTCCAGTTGCGGCTCAGCTTTCCAGTGCAGGTCAGGACCAGGTCACCGATTCCTGCCAGGCCCATAAATGTCCTTGGATCAGCCCCAAGCCTTATCCCGAGACGCTGAATCTCGGTTATCCCTCTGGTGATAAGCGCTGCCCTGGAATTATATCCGAGACCAAGACCATCTACAATCCCTGCTCCAATGGCGATCACGTTTTTCAGGGCGCCGCCCACCTCCACACCGCGCACGTCATGGCTGGTATATACACGAAAGTATTCGGTGGCAAAGATATTCTGTACGGCTCTGGCTACCTCTGGGTCAAAGGCTGCAACAGTGACAGCAGTTGGAATTTTTTTGGCCACTTCCTTGGCAAAACTTGGGCCGGAGAGAACTGCAATCCTGGAATGAAGCCTCGGGGGAAAAAGCTGTTCCAAGATGCCTGATGCGGTCAGGTGTGTTTTGTTTTCGATCCCTTTGGTGGCACTGACAATGAGGGTTTTCTCTGCAGGGTGCTGCACCATCCGTGCAGCTACAGACCGAAAGACATGTGAGGGAACCACAAAGAGCAACATATCTTTGTTTGCAGCCACCTCATCAAGATCGTTTGAGGGCCGAATCTTCTGAGAAAGTGGAACCCCTGGCAGAAAGAGCTTGTTTTCCCGGCCTTCAAGTATGTCTGCACAGACCTCTTTTTCAAACACCCACAGGGCAACATCGAGCCCCTTATTCGCCAGTAGGTTGGCCAGCGCCGTCCCCCATGCACCGGCACCAATGACGCCGATCTTCATACCTGCTCCCCCTGCAAGCCATGAATCGCTATTGGTGAACTGACGGCTGAATTCTTACAATCAAAAATCCGCAATCCAAAACCGAAAATCGTCATAAAACATCCTTTTCTGCCAGGCGGGCGGCACTGACCACCCGTTCCCCTGATTTCATCACGATCAACCGCACCCCTTGGGTGTTTCGTCCGATCACAGAGATATCCTTTACAGGCATTCGGATGATCTTGCCACTATCGGTCATCAGCATGAGGTCCTCCTCGTCTGTGACCAGAACAATGGCAACCACCATCCCGTTTCGCTCCGTAGTCTTGATGTTGATCACGCCCTTGCCACCGCGCTTTCGTAAAGGATACTCATCAATGGAGGTTCGTTTGCCATATCCATTTTCCGTGACCGCCGTTAGTGTCCTCCCGTCGGTGAGCACCTCCATTCCCACGATATAATCATCTTCGGCAAGGTTCATACCACGGACCCCTCGGCTAACTCTGCCCGTGGGCCGCACATTCGATTCATGAAACCGGATCGACTTTCCATGCCTTGATGCAAGGAATACATTTTGTGTGCCGTCGGTTATACGGGCGGCGATGAGCTCATCGCCCGCGACAAGATTCAAGGCAATGATCCCGCCTTGCCTGGGGCGGCTGTAAGCCATAATGTCTGTCTTTTTTACCATGCCCCCCTTGGTCGCCGTGATAATGGCGTGGCCAGGCTCAAAGGACCGCACGGCAAGCACGGTAGCCAGCTTTTCTCCCTTCCCAAGGGCAAGGAGGTTGACAATCGCTTTCCCGCGTGCCAGCCGGCCAGCTTTGGGCAGCTCGTGGACTTTGCGCCAGTGCACACGCCCCAGATTAGTAAAAAAGAGAAATGTGTCATGGGTGGAGGCCACAAACAACTGCTCTACAAAGTCTTCTTCTTTGGTGCCCATGCCGGTTTTTCCTTTACCTCCCCGGTGCTGGCTGTTGTACAGGGTTATCGGATTCCGCTTGATGTAGCCAGCATGCGACACCGTGACCACCATGTCCTCTTCAACAATCATGTCTTCTATGGTGATAGCCTCGGCCTCCTCTACGATCTCTGTGCGGCGTTCATCCCCATAGCGCTCTTTGAGGTCCTTGAGTTCCTCCTTGATGATATTCAGCACCAAGCGCTCACTCGCCAGGATTTCCTGATACCGGGCAATCGCCTGTATGGTCTCCTGATATTCCTCTACAATCTTGTCGCGCTCCAAGCCGGTCAAACGCTGCAGTCGCATATCCAAGATGGCCTGGGCCTGGATTTCGGTTAGTTCAAATTGTGAAATCAGACGCCCCTTGGCCTCAGCCGGCGTCTTTGAGGAGCGTATGGTAGCAACTACAGCGTCAATATGATCAAGGGCTATCTTGAGCCCTTCCAAAACATGGGCACGGGCCTCAGCCTTTGCAAGGTCAAAACGGGTGCGGCGGATAATGACATCCTTTCTGTGCTCAACAAAGTAGCTGAGGGCCTCCTTTATGGAAAGGATCTGAGGCCGCTTATCGACTATGGCGAGCAGGATGATACCAAATGTGGACTCCATCTGGGTATGGGCATGAAGCTGGTTCATGACCACGCCCGCGATTTCGTCCTTTTTGAGGGCAATCACAATCCGCATCCCCTCTCGGTCTGACTCATCCCGGACATATTGAATCCCATCTATCCGTTTCTCCCTCACCAGCCCCGAGATATTTTCAACCAATCGAGCCTTGTTTACCTGATAAGGGATCTGGGTCACTATGATGCTCTCGCGCCCGGTCCTGCGGTCCTTTTCGATAATGGCATGGGCCCTGACTTTGATGATCCCTCGCCCTGTCTTGTAGGCGTCCTCGATACCCTTGCGGCCATGAATGATTCCTGAGGTGGGAAAATCGGGGCCGGGCAAATAGGTCATCAGCTCTTCCCAAGAGATGTCCGCATTGTCAATCAGAGCGATTGTGGCATCAATTACCTCACTCAGGTTGTGCGGGGGGATATTGGTTGCCATCCCTACGGCGATCCCCGAAGAACCATTTATCAAGAGGCTCGGGATCTTTGCCGGGAGAACAGAAGGCTCTATCAGGGTCTCATCATAGTTGGGGGCAAAATCGACTGTTTCTTTGTCAAGGTCTTCAAGCATCTCATGGGCCAGACGCATCAGCCTGACCTCGGTATACCGCATGGCAGCGGCTGCATCGCCATCCACCGAGCCAAAATTCCCCTGACCATTAACCAGCGGATATCGCAAAGAAAAGTTCTGAGCCATCCGGACGATGGTATCGTAGACCGCTGTGTCACCGTGGGGGTGGTATTTACCGATTACATCCCCCACAACGCGGGCTGACTTCTTATACGGTTTGTTCCAGTCGTTCTTAAGCTCGCGCATCGCATATAGAATGCGACGGTGAACGGGCTTCAGGCCATCTCGAACATCGGGCAGGGCGCGGCCAATGATTACGCTCATGGCATAGTCCAGATACGAGCGCTTCATCTCCTCTTCAATCTTGACCTCTATCTGTTTATCCAATCTGTTCATCAAGAATCTCGTTTGCTCCTTTGCGTCTTCAGAGATGTAGGAGAAGGGACCTGGCTGGCTGGGAATGTTTCCTGGAAGTCGTTACTGCATGCCTGGGCAAACACAAGGGCCCTGGAGCTGACACTGCATGTTATCCAGCATATTTGACTCGGCAAAAAGACGATCTGCGCTAGGTCTCTCCAAAAAAAAAGCCGGACAAGCAGATCCTGGCAATACTAAAAACTCGCCACCGGTTAGTCAAGAATTAAAATGGTGGGAATACCACTTTCGGAAGGCTTAGGCGGCTGTCGGGAAGATAACGTTCTCCTGTGACAAAGAAGCCGCATCAGATCCCTTGACTGTCTCATCCGCCGGACGGCTTCTTATATAGTCCTGAAAGGTTTGGCAGGTATCAATGTCATTACATCTATGCTGGCATATTTTCACATGAATCCTTGGCTGATTTGCCTTTTTTTCGCAAATAATATAGTTCTCCATCTATCCACCTCTTTCTGCACATATATTAAATATAATTAAATAAGACTTAAATATATTTTAAGTAAACTTAATATCATTTTATATGTAACTTGTCAAGAAAAAAATGCTATTTTTCAGTTTTCTGCCCTGGATCTGATTTAGCCTTTATTTCCAATCTTAGGACAGATGGTTGAGTTGCAGATAACGTGCCACTATGCGTCTTAACCTATTTATAATATGGCAAAAACATCGAAATATCAACTTCCTTTTGCTATTGGCGGCGTTTCTTGGAAAGCCTGGGTTACGGACAGTTATTAAAACCCTTGTCAAACTCGTAACTTGTGATAATTATTTGACCGGCCTGCTCCCCGCAAGCCCCGTCCGGAAGGGCGGGGTCGAGGGGAGCTATATAAGAAATGTTTTTCTTCCTTACCGGGAAGCCCCGTGCGGAAGCACGGTGAGGCTTCACACGGAAATACCGGGAAGCATCCAGCAAATATGACAACGCAATGAGCTGATGCGAAGAGTTTTCCGGACTTGGCCCTCTATCATAAGGCGTGATTGTGACGGAAGGACTACGGGGTATGAAGACACATTATAAGTTTAACCGACTCGAGCTGGCAGGATCCTTGGGAGACCTCGGAACACTCCTTCCCCTGGCCATAGGGATGATCATGATCAACGGGCTGAGCCCTTCGGGCCTATTTTTTACTATAGGTCTTTTTTATATCTTTTCGGGATTATACTACGGCGTAACCGTTCCGGTCCAGCCGATGAAGGTCATCGGGGCCTATGCCATCGCAACCGGAATGAGTGCCTCCCAGATTACAGCTTCAGGGGCCTTGATTGCCTTGTTTCTCTTGGTCATCGGCGGTTCCGGCGTTATCACAATCATCGGCAAATATACCCCCAAAGCGGTGGTCAGAGGAGTCCAGGTATCCACAGGGACCTTGTTAATGGCCCAGGGGGTTAAGTTCATGGCAGGCACCTCAAAGTTTCAGGTCCTACAACAGACAGCTGAGCCCTACCTGACAGTGCAGAGCATAGGACCGCTCCCGATTGGTATCGTAATCGGGATAATCGGTGGAATCTTGACCTTGCTGCTGCTGGACAACAGAAAGCTCCCAGCCGGACTCCTTGTAGTTTTGGGAGGTCTCGGCCTCGGCTTGGCCTTTGGCACCCACCAAGGGTTTGACAAGCTCAGGCTCGGCATCTACATCCCTGAAATCTTGCCCTTTGGAATACCTACTGCTGCTGATTTCACGCTCGCCCTGCTTATACTAGTGCTGCCGCAAATCCCAATGACATTGGGAAATGCGGTGATCGCCAATGCCGATCTATCAAGGGAGTATTTTGGCGAGGACTCAAAAAGGGTTACCTACCGGGCCTTATGTATCAGCATGGGCCTGGTAAACCTTTTCAGCTTTTTCGTGGGCGGCATACCACTGTGCCACGGTGCAGGAGGGTTGGCGGCTCATTATCGATTCGGAGCGCGCACTGCCGGGTCGAATCTTATGATAGGGGCTATTTTTCTCATCTTGGCTATCTCCCTTGGGATGCACGTCCTTGCGGTTGTGTACCTTGTCCCTATGTCTGTCTTGGGAGTTCTGCTGATTTTCGCTGGAAGCCAGCTCGCATTGACCATTATCGATATGAGAGAACGAAAGGATCTCTTTGTTGTTCTAGTGATGTTGGGAATAACCCTTGCCTCAAATCTCGCTATAGGCTTTGTGCTGGGTATCGCCATAGCTTACGCATTGAAGTCCGAGAAGCTAACCGTTTAGTGTAAGGCCCCGCAAGGTCTGTCAGCTTGTTGAGGTGCGGGGCAAAAAGAGCTGACGGAATAGATAAGATCCCGGACCTGGGTAATCAATCTATGAAAGAAATAAAATACGTGCCGGTGGGCGTTATTCATTCCCCATTCAAAGACATTGAAGGAATGCCCGTACAGCCAACTGGCGCAAAAGGGGTTCGCGGAACCGTGGAAATAGAGCCAAAGTATCAGGACGGGCTTAAAGACCTTGAGGGATTTTCACATATTATTCTTATCTATCATTTTCACCGATCACAAGGATACTCCCTTGAGGTAAAGCCGTTCTTGGACGATCATATGCGTGGGGTGTTTGCTACAAGGGCCCCTAGGCGCCCGAACCCAATAGGAATCTCTGTGGTTAGGCTTACAAAAGTGCAAGGTTGCACGCTTTTCATTGAAGATGTAGACACAGTGGATGGGACCCCGCTTTTGGACATAAAACCCTTTGTCCCGGAGTTTGATGTGCAAGAGGTGAAACAAATAGGATGGCTTTCGGAAAAGGCGGATAAAGTACATAAAGTAATGGCAGATAAGCGCTTTGGTGGCAAAGACAAGAGTCATTAGGAAAACAAGGTGCAAAAGAATAGCAACAGCCGATTCGAACCTGCCGGTACGGGCGATTATTTCAAAAAGGCCATTCAAATCATAAAACTCGATCGACTCGCAATGGCACAAGTGGCAGGAGACCCAGGTGCCATAAGGTTTGGCATCGCTGTGGCCGCCATAGGTGGTGCATTGGCCTTTGTCCCCAGCAAGAGTGCTGCCGGGGCTTTGGTTGGTGCCCTGTTTTCTATCCTCGTTCTTTTTCTCTTTTCAGGTTTTGTCCATCTTCTCTGCGGTTATTCAAAGGGCAAAGAAGAATTTATGGGCTTTGTCCGGATTATTGGCCTAAGCAGTGTTATGGATTGGGCGGTCATCATACCGTTTGTCAGCCTGATTGTAACCGTATGGAGCATTGTTGTCTCGATTATAGCCGCACAGCAAGTCTATCAATTAACCACGGGCAAGGCGACCTTTGTTGTTATGATGTCCGCTGCGCTCCTCTGGGTGGTTAGCCTCATGATCTTTGCCGGCCCCTTGTCTTTTCTGTATGAGATTCCACGTTAATAAGATGCAAACCATTCGCCGACAAATAATAACGATATTGTCCCAAGAAGTATGTAGTGCCAGAGATCTGTCCCAAATGCTTCGTATTCAGGAAAAAGAGGTCTATAGCCATCTTTCCCACATTGCACGTTCTGTTGCCTCACAAAGTCGCGGGTTGGTAGTAATTCCCTCCAGATGCCTTGTGTGCGGGTATGTGTTTGACCGGCGAAAGCGGTTTACCAGGCCAAGCCGGTGTCCCCGTTGCAAAGGGGAACGCATAGAGGAGCCTAGATATCAAGTTGTTTAGTTTCCATTGAAGCTCCCTGCAGCAAGCTGCAAGGAATCTTCAATGCCCATTTAATCAAGAAACACCCATTCCCTCCAAGACCGCATCGTATCGACCTCTATCGCGCCGTTCCCATTGAAGATATCACAACCATATAAAAACATTTTGGGGATCACCAGAATGATAGATCTATAGCAGTTTCCGAAAGCCTCTGGGTCAACTAGCGAATACAGAAAAATCCACAAGATGTAGTGCATGTGGTACAACTGCCACAGAATTGACCACAGACCGCTATAAGGGGTAAAGGAATAAAGGTATAAGGTGTTAAAAAGTCCTGGCAACTCGAAAACCGAGGTCGCCGCTGCGAAAGTCCGGGGCGTACCCATAGCGATCGGCAGACCGCATGAACCAAGCAGCGTTGTACCACGAGCCGCCACGCAACACACGGTATGTGCCGGATGAAGGACCGGCAGGGTCAGTAGCATGGCCTGAAGGATATTCGCCATACCAGTCCTGACACCACTCGTACACATTGCCGTGCATGTCATATAGCCCCCAGGCATTGGGCTGAAAACTCCCAGCTGGCAAAGTGCGTTTCCGGTACTCACCTTTTGAACACCCAGGCATCGGATAGTTGCCGTGATAGTTGGCCTGATCCGTTGACAAACAGTCACCAAAGTAAAAAGGAGTAGCAGTTCCCGCACGGCACGCATATTCCCACTCAGCCTCCGTGGGGAGCCGGTACCTGTTCGTTCCTTCCTTCTGATTCAGCTTGCGGATAAAACCCTGCACATCATTCCAGAAAACTTTCTCCACAGGACAATCATCGCCGCAGTTCTTGAAATACGAAGGATTATTCCCCATGACCTCGCGCCATTGGCCCTGGGTAACTTCTGTTGTCTGCATGTAGAACGGCTTGCTGATGGTCACCCTGTGCTGTCTTTCATCACTGTCCCGCTTCGGCTCGTTTGAGGGGCTTCCCATCATGAAAGTGCCTGAAGGAATCAAAACAAACTTCATGCCGATGGAATTGGTAAATGCCTCCCCTTCAGGTGCGGCAGGCTCTGCCACCCGCTCAATTTTAGGCTTCTTCTTTCCCATGACCAAAGCAGCAACGGACTTAGCCGTATTGAACAGTTCATCCTCACTGCATTTGCATTTTTCATTTGCTCTATTCTTGACCCCTGCATCCTTACCCTTTGTATCTATCAGTCTAAGGTTAATAGAATAGGTATCTCCCAGCTTGGATATCGAACCAGCGACCATGTACTCTGTCCCAAGTTTCCTGCCGAAATCAATCAAACACTGGGAGTCGTCCTCGGCACATCCGAGATATTGCAGAGTAGCTGTTCTTTCGGCAAGTGTCTCCAAATCCTCCTTGCTAAGGACTTCATAGTCACCGTAGCTGTGGATCGCATCCCTAATTTCAACTGATAGGGCCTCAGCCAAACCTTTCGAAATGCCGTATTTAGCTTTTAAGTCCATAACTGCCAATTTTTCTTTGGCGAACGACACTTGTGGGCAAACAAGACCAACTATCAAAAAAAGGAATAGCAGATATAGTTTAGGTTTTTTCACAGTAAACCTCAATTGTGATGATAAGTATTGATGTCTTGCCAAACGCGTTACCCCGCAGTCAAGCCCGCTATTTACAAGATTGCCCACCACTATCATAAACTTTTCGGCCTTTCAATTGGCCTGGATCATAGCAGTTATTGAAACCCTAACGCAGAGTTCACGAGCTGGCCGGCGAACACACGGCAGAGCATGACGGAAAGTAGCGAGTCTCATGACCCGCCAGAGCCGAAAACACACGCCTCGGTAGGCCAGTCCGCCGTGGAACGACTTGTTAGCCACTATAAATTGACATATCTGGCGTTTTGTTCTAGAAACCTTATGGTGTTTGCATATTTTCTTATGTGATTGTCTTTTTTTTGCTTGTCCATCATTTGATGTAATTTTCGTCGAAGGGATTTCTGTAAATCAGGCAGCAACCAACACCCAAGTATACAGGCTGGTAGGTTTTTGATTGGTGGCCCCCCTTCTTTCATAAGAAACTGCTCCCTAAATGGAACATCAGTATAAACATATACTGAGCTTGTATCAGATATAATGCCTGTTCTATTAAGCTTTTTCTCGGCACTCGGACATAGTATCAAACCTAACCAATCTTGAGCCTCACCATACTCATATGCCTCGATCAACGGTTCTCCAAAAAACAAGTTGTTGCTTCTATCGATATAAAAGTTGCCATAAGCAATCGAGCCACGAACAGGAATATACGATTCAATTAGTGAACGGAAAAACCAATGTGCTATATGATCAAGCTCACCAAAACCTGACAACGAGCTATCTTCAGAGTATAAGATGAATGTATCAGAAAACCAAATTTGATTAATATCAACTAATCTACCATTCCAATAATTGAATTCTTCTATAACTCGTTTATACACCCCAAAGATCTCAAAGTAGCTATTTGTTTTGGTCAATTCTTTGGCTCCAAGAAGATCAAAATATCCAATCCAGCGAAGCGATTTGTATTTTTCATCGTAATCAATTTGGCGCATTTCTTTGTTCCTGATTGGCTAACTTTGATATAGAGGGCCGAAAAGCCCGTTTTGTTTTCGTGTATTATTGCACGCGAAACGGAAAAATGCGGCAATTTAGCCTCATAACACCTGTGATAGCGGTATTATACGGCGAAATCGCCGTCTAATTACTTTGACATTATTTGAATTATGCTGCCTGCCGTTTCAAGCTCAATATATTGTGTCTGTTCCATCCGATCCCAAACTCAAGATTACTTGCCATTATCGCCAGTCGGACAGTTGACGGTTCGGGCACAGATTTGATTTGGTAATCGTAATAGTCATAATCTTACCCGTTTCAGCATCAAACACACCCATGCTCTTGGAGGATCGGGACGGTTAGATCCGAAATGACCTGACTCAAGCGTCAGAATCTCGAAGTACGGTTCGATGGCGGTCACAATATCCGTGGCTGTACGCTGTGGTGGACCGGGCCCTTGACGTTCTTCGTCGGCGTTTCCAACAAGACTTAACCACAGTCCACTTTTTCCCAAATGCGTGGCCGCATTTTCTGCAAACTTCTTCCGTTCTTCATGCTCATCAAAGGAGTGAAAACACCCTCGGTCGAAAACAAACCCAAAAGGGGCTCCAGGCACTTCGCTTTCGAGAAAATCTATCACAAGAAACGTACATTCCACACCGGCTTGGGAAGCCTTTTCGGCGGCCATCTCAACCGCAGTTCTCGAAACATCAGTGCCTGTCACTTCAAAACCTTGCTGAGCAAGCCAAACCGCATCATCGCCGGTGCCACAACCGATGTCTAAAGCCTTGCAACTTAGAATAGGTCTCTTAGTGACTATTTCAATAAGGTTGACATCTGGCTTCCCAATATTCCAAGGGATCGAACCAGTTCTATATCGCTCTTCCCAACGGGTAGTCCCAGGCAAGACACTCCACCCCACCGATCTCTAAAGTAACATTTCATCTGAATATCACAAAATTTTGGCAATTTCAAAAGGTTGTATGAATAGCAGGTATCAAAAGTCAGGGGGCTGCCGTCCGATTGAGGATACTATGGCAAAATCGTGAATCCGCTCTGAGGCATGATCTGTCAGATAATCGAAAGTCGGTGATAACGGCAGCGCTAACAGGCGCCGCGTCTTTTTGCGGCGTCCTTGTTTAGCGCTTTGTTAGGCTCTTGTTTGCCAAAGAACAAAATCAATTTTCTTGAGGTCGGTGATTTGTTCATGCTCTGCCACTAATCGGTTAAAAGTAGTAATTATAAGTTGGCCCTCTTTAGACTGCATTCGATCCTCATACCACTGACGAATGTTCTGAAACACTTCTTTTGCTGTTTCGATTCTGTTATTCGCTGTATAAGATGGCGCTCTCTGTCCAGTATTCTGAAGAACGAAACTATCCCAAACAGGCTGATCGGGGTTTATTGTTGCCGCGAGTTTGCTTGAGAACGATGGCTCATACCTCCCAAGTGTCCGATGAAGATAATCAAGCGCATCTTCGAATAAAATATCAGCTTCTTTATTCCTCTCCATATAGGAATAATATTCTTCGTACCATTCTCTCGAACGCTGCCGTATTCGATAGAATGCATTGAATTGTCTTTGAAAGTCACAATCCGTACTTACATCCACATTAGGGAATAGTTCCATTATTGCTAAATACTGGCCTATACCCCTTCTGGCTCTTTCTATCGCTTCAATTATTTGGTTCTCATCCATGTTTATTTTCTAAGCCTAACGCCGCCATCACAGGTGGCAAAAAGTGGAGTGAGTGAAACGAACCTGTCTTTTTGACATCCTGTGCATGGCCTTGTTAGTGTTTACTTGGGATAAACTTCCAAAGCTAGTTCATAAGCATGTTGCATAAAATCAAGGACAATATCTGCGCAAGTATTGCAGGCTTCAAAACTCAATGAAATATTTCCATCTTCTATGTCAAGGCCAGCTATTTTTTCAGCAAATCGCTCAATGACCTTTAGTTTGGGGACGCCCTTTACATTTCCACATTTACAGTTCTGGGCTTAAGGATCGATGAGATTGTAGCCGTTTTGTTGTACTATTGTCTATCCTCGCTTCACTGACTGACTCACCCCGGCCAATGAGAGATTCAAGCGCCTTGCTATTTGAGCCATACCAATACTACAAAACCGGGGCGCATTAGGTATGCTCAAAGAAAAGTCAAATATATTTATCATGGAAGCTATGGATTTATTGCAGGGCCATCTGTCTAGCCAAGTATAATAAGTTGTTAACAACGGCAAACCGGAGGAATTCGATAATGGCAATCAGCACAATTGGTGACAAATCAAATCCTCCTATGTAAACGAATGGAATATATCTTCTAATATAGATATATATTGGCTCTGTAACGTTCCTCAAAAAGCGAACTATTGGATTATAAGGATCAGGGCTCACCCAGGAGATAATGGCACTAGCAATCACTATGTAAAAGTAAATACTTAATATGTTGCCAATGATCCATGCCAATCCAGATACAATGTTCGCTAAGTAGCCCATGGACACCCCCTCCTGCTAGGATGTCGTTGTTAATTCTGGTGCGCTGAACGAGTTACTTTACAAACCCAGTGTATATTAGGTGGATTCTGCCGGTGAAAAACTCAAGATCTCTTGCCACAAAAACTTTGAAAATGTTATGATATGAAAACCATATCGAAACTTGTCTGATCATGTAGTGAACGTGGAATCTGTCCTATGACATCAACGCTCATGCAACAGAACTCTCAGATCAAATCCGAATCACTACAATCCTATCCAAACAGACCTGCAACACATCCTGTCATCAGGCACGCCAGTGTGGCTGCATAAAGTGCTCGGAAGCCCAGCTGAGCTAGATCTTTTGCCCGGCCGGGCGCTAAGGCGGAAAATCCCCCCACAAATATCGCCAGAGAAGCAATGTGTGCAAACCCGCAAAGGGCGTACGAGGCAATCGTAATACTCCTTGTGTCCGTGACCACCCCTGTCTTGATCAACTGGTGCAGGTGCTGGAAGGAAACCACCTCTGTGACAATGGTTCTTTCCCCAAGAAGGGTGGCGATGTGTCCCGCATCCTGGAACGGCACCCCCATGATGAGCGTGATCGGATAGTAGATGTATTTCAGGATCAGTTGCAAGGAAAGACCGATTCCGAAAATCTTTGCGCCAACAAACCCCAGGAACCAGTTGAACATGGAGAGCAACCCCAGGAATGCCAACAAAAGGGCGATAATCCCAACACAGAGCTTCACGCCATCATTCGCCCCGGTGATGATCGACTCTATCCAGGTGCTGGAACGGCGATCTCTTTCTACCTGAACGCTCATACCCAGGGTCTTTGGTCTTTCGATCTCAGGCACAACCAGCTTTGACATGATAATGGCAGCCGGTGCGCTGATGACAGATGCCGAGATTAGATGACCGGCTATTCCCGGAAATTCCCTGTACAAAAATCCCACATACAGGGCGAGCACAGTGGAAGCAATAGTACCCATGCCGACAGTAAGTACCGTGCAAAGCTCTGATCTGGTCATATCCCTGATATACGGCCTGATGGTCAAGGCGGATTCAACACCCACGAATATGTTGCTTGAGGCACACAAGGACTCTGCCCCGCTGATCTTCATCAAGTAAGTAAATATCCTGGCAAATACCTTGATGATCGCCGGGATTACGTTCAGGTAGTAAAGAAGAGAAACCAACGATGAAAAAAAGATGATCGAAGGGAGCACCTGAAATGCAAGGATGAAGCCCGGTGACGTCTCTCCCATGGGGCCGGTTTCTCCGGGTGATATCGCCAGGGGCCCAAAAACAAAGTACATGCCCTCTTTGGCAAAGGAGATCACTTTCAATGCTGCATCGTTCAACCAAGAGAAAAGGACCACGCCAGCCGAGAGCTTAAAGACAATGAACGCAAACCCGCACTGCAAAAGAAGGCCTGTGAGAATCAATCTGAAATTGATGTTTTTGGTGTCTCTTGAAGCCAACCACGCAAGAAACATCAGGACAAAAAGGCCGGACAAACTTACGAGTCTGTTAAGAGCCATCTATCAGTCCCTTTCGTAATATAGTGTATCAGAAGAAAATTTTGGGGTTATCAATATCAAGCTCTAAGGAGGACAACCAGTCTGTCAGCAGCATCCTTGCTGAGGGTCCCCTTGGCCCTGGCCAGATCAACCGTGTAAAGGCCCAAGCACTTGTAAAGTGAAAGAAGCGCTGGGGCATCTTTTTCTATGGCCTCAAGGTGAGCCGACACGGTTTCCACATCTCCCCGGGCAATCGGCCCTGTCAGGGCATCCGGTATCCCTTTTGCGCTGATATTGCTCAGGGTCCCCCTGATCAAAGGATAAAGAGCATTGAAAGAAGTGTCCTTGGGCAATCCTGCCGCTTTATTTAACTCAAGGGCAAGATGCACAAGGGTTACCAGATAGTTGGAAGCTGCTACGGCCGCTGCGTGATAGAGTCTCTTTTTCTCCGCTTCAATCTCTACGGCGATACCGCCCAAGTCTTTTACTATTTGGCGGACGATGGGAAGGGCATTCTTATCACCTTCAATCGCGCAAAAAGAGCCGGGGACCAGACGCACAGCCTGGTCTACTGAGGCAAAGCTCTGGAGGGGATGAAGCGTTGCTACGACTGCCTCACACTCTCTGGCAGACGAGAGAATACCTGACGAAAGTGCGCCGCTACAGTGAATCACCACAGCGTTTTTTTCAAAGCCCCTGAGTTCGGAAATCCTCTTACATGTGGATTCAATCAGATCATCGGGTGTGGTGATGAACACAACGCCAGCCCCTTGAGTGACCTCCCACGGAGAATCGGAGAATCGCTCGGAC
The DNA here is from genome assembly GCA_030616425.1 of Desulfobacterales bacterium. Taxonomy (GTDB): domain Bacteria; phylum Desulfobacterota; class Desulfobacteria; order Desulfobacterales. The sequence goes on from JAUWXJ010000005.1 coordinate 16,413, forward strand.
CCTGTCGCCTCCGCAGCCCTGCGAGCTGTCTCAACGTTGCTCGTAGCCACCCCTGATATACGATAGCCCGCATCGCTGAGAAGCTTACCCATGGCTGTGCCCACGATCCCACAACCGACTATGGCAACCCTGGGCTTTATTCTTCCGTCGGGAATAGTCTGCATGTCCCTACTGCCTCGTCCTCTATCTGGAGGGTCACATGGTTAATCCCAAATTTATCGTTTATCAGGCGTGTCAACTTTTCAAGAATTTCTTTATTTCGTCCCATATCTTGAACAACCACATGGGCACTTAATGAATCTACCTTGGAGGTCAAGCTCCATATATGCAAATCACACAGATCTATTACACCATCTACAGAGAGCATTGCCTGCCTAATATTGTCTAGATCAATATGGGGCGGCACTCCCTGCATAAGGATGTTTACCACATCCCACAGAAGACGCCATGCGCTATAGATAATCAAAAGCCCGATGAGAACGCTGACCAGCGAGTCAAAGAGCGTCCAGCCAGTCAGGCTTATAACAATAGCTGCAGTGATTGCCCCCACGGATCCGGCGGCATCCCCCATAAGATGAAACAGGGCTCCCTTGATGTTTATGTTTTCTGTTCCGGCCTTGCGTAAAAGATAGATACCCGACAAGTTTATTATCAACCCCAGGACAGCGATAAAAAGCATGGGGATACTTTTCACTGGGGCTGGATACTGAAAACGCCTGTAAGCCTCCCCGAAGATCCAAAGTGCAACCAGGATGAGCAGCACCCCGTTGATGAAGGCGGCAACTACTTCAAAACGGTAATATCCATAGGTCTTGGTTGGAGAAGGTTCCTTAGAGGAAAGCCAAAAGGCAAACAGACTAAGTCCCAGGGCAAACATGTCTGAGAGCATGTGCCCTGCATCCGAAAGAAGGGCTAAGCTGTTCGTCCAGAGGCCCCCCAATACCTCCACTATAAAAAAAATAGAGGTCAAGATAAGCACAAAACGAAGTCTCGATCTGCCTGCTTCTCGAACAGCTCTGGAGCTGTGGTTGTGATTATGGTGTTCCATGAAAATCTCACCCAAGACAACTCAGATAGAACCTCACGGTATCGGCTTGTCCTGTATCTACCGGCTCACCACGTTCAAGATTGTCTAATAACTTCAACGAAATAGTTTTGGCCTCACTTTGTTTTTCAGCAGCAACCAATTTCTTGAAAAGGTAGTCATAAACGCTCGCCTGAACATGTACTTCACTTTGAACGAAGCGTTCAACAGCCGGATCCCACAGCGCCTGATCGCACAAATAAGCGATACTAACACTTTGATGAATATTTTCGTCGTATTTGTTTTTGTAGGACAGCAGGTCCGGAAATACCCGCTTAATGTATTCATGAACCTCAAAGGGGCTTGCTGGTGTGCAGTAATAGTAAGGCATTAGATAACCTTCAGACACTGTCCCGTACAAATCCTTCGATGGGTTGCTCTTTTCAACATGGTTCCACAACGGCGTGTCCTGGTAAATCCTTCCCCCTACGGTATATTCATAAGACCTCAGCGGACCAACCGGATACTCTTTAATCCTGTCAAGCGTATGATCTATGCTTTCAAAGGTCTCTCCAGGGAGACCAAATATGAGAGTGACTGTACAGTGCATCCCCACCTTCTCGCACGTCTCTATCGCCTCAATGATCTCCTTCTCTTGATAAGATATCTGGTTTCTCTGAAGTACCGTGTTTGAAAAACTCTCACATGAGAACACCACAGAAAAGCCGGCTTGGGCCAGCAGTTCTGCAAAATCCAGGTTGAAGGGTTTGGGTATAAATTGAGACACAAAGCGAAAACGCTTATGGATCTCCGCCTTTAGGATAGCCATGACAAGCTCAGAACTATAAACTGAATCCGGAACATTAAATTCGGTGTCCACAAAGAATACGGTGCCGGCCTCAGGATGATCTTCAGCAATCGCTTTTAGTTCTTCAAGGACATCATCAATAGTTCTGAAAACGAACTTCTTTCCCTCAATTAAAGGTTCTACACAATAGCTACACGCCTGATTGCAGCCCCTTTTCACAAGCACAGGGACCCCGTTCGTCTCATAAGAATAATTAAATTTGGGCTCTCTGTGGAACTCAATTCGATCTTGCTCAAATCGGTGCAATCTCCGTTGGTTGAGCGAATATTCTTTGTCGCGTAGATATACCACGTTTGGTATCTTTGATATTTTGTCTTTGTCTGGAAAGGCCTCTATGAACTGGAAAAGGGGTTCTTCTCCTTCGCCGGCGATCCCGTATCTTAGCCCAAGGTACTTTAATATAGCTACAGGGGATATGGTAAAGCCGCCCCCACCAACCACAATAGGGACATGGGGTATTACTCGCTTTACTTCGGAAACAATCTCTCTCACCTGCGGCAGGAAATAGAAGGTTTGACAGTCGTTACCTTTATAGTCACCGTATTCCTCGCACGACATGCATGTGTCAAGGTTTCGTATCCCAATACCAACGAAATCCGGCTCTATCCGTTCGATTGCCTCCCATATGTTCCTCTTAACATCAGTATCTGGCAAAAATGGGTACTCAACCTCCACAGTGTGACCCCGTTTTCTTAAGTAGTTGGCTATCAAACTTAGCCCTAAGGGGTAGACTTGATTCACCAAGTAGTATTTATCCGCATACAACAGTAATATGTTCATCTGAATAACAAGGATAGACGAGACCCTTCAGTAGGCAAAAATCCGCTTCGAAATTATGGCACCTTGTCTGTTTGGTTGCAAGTCAGAAAAAGGGATGATGAGATGACAAATCAGAAAAGGAAACATCGGGGCAAGGGAGAATCCGGTTGTAAAAACCGGCACAATTTGTTAGCTATTGCCGCTTGAACCGCAACAGTTCAGAGGATATTTTAATATATTGCGCTCAAATAACCACAACAAGAGGAAGCTTTTGGATAGCAGCACTACTATCGCCTATAATCCCCTCAAGATGGCAACAGACAAGCTCATTGCCTTATGCATACTTATGCTGTTTTCTCCTGTAATCGGTCTGATCTTGGCAGGCATGTTTCTTGTTTCGGTCTTCCGACCTCAGGACCGTGGCCCCGTTATATATCGAGAACCCCGCTATTCACAGGGAAGGCGCTTTTACATATTGAAGTTTCGGGTGCTGAAAAAAGAAATGCTTCAACAGGTTCAAAGCGAGAAAGAACATTCCAGGACTTATGAAAAGGATATAACCAATCTCACATTGGCAGGACGATATCTCAAAAAGTGGTACCTGGATGAACTCCCACAGCTCATAAGTGTACTGCGTGGCGATATGAGTTTGGTCGGCCCTAGGCCCTGGCCAGAGACAAACTATAAGAATCAGTTGGCCCGGGGCGTTATCTACCGAAAGCTTATCATGGCAGGCTGGACAGGGCCAGGCCAACTCTGCAAGGGGCGTGTACCAGAGGATGAAATCACGCAGTGTAGTAAAGAAGCCGATATGGAGTATGTGGCCAGGTGCCGAACCTCAAGCCCCTTCTCTTTACTCGCCTATGACCTCAAGCTTTTGCTGAAGACTGTGCACACCATGCTGGAGGGAAAGGGCATATTTGATTAGGTGGAGATTTCAACGATTTTTCTGTTGATCTCGGCGCCGTTCTCGAGCGTGTACGTCTTGGAGACTACCTTCAAACGGCCTTCTGCAAAGAGCTGAATGCATTCTGGATAGAGCTGCCATTCAAGCTTGACACTCTTCTCCCTGACCGTATCAATGGTGTCATCTGGAACGATCTCAAAAGCCTTCTGTCCGATAACAGGTCCGGTGTCTTCTCCGTAATCAACAAAGTGTACCGTGCAGCCTCCCACCTTGCAGCCATAGCGATAGGTATCACCATAGCCATCCGTGCCTGGAAATGATGGAAGAAGAGCCGGATGGATGTTCATAATCCTCGGTTGCGAAGGATCTGTGTTCACGCGGTCAATAAAATAGGGGGTAAGTACCCGCATGAAGCCGGCCAGGACCAGAAGATCAAACGGATAAGCTGCCATTTCTCGAAGCAGGGCAGCCTCTGCAATGGCCCTGGTGCAAAAATATCGCTCTATCTTCATGCGGTCCGAAGAGGCGGGGGCGATCCCTTGTCTTGCGAGCACCCTTTCTAGATCAAGGTCCTCCGGGACCATATCTTCCAGCGGCCTCCCACGGGTCTCTTTTATGATGGCCTGGTAATCGACCACAAAGGTTGGAATCCCGTGCTTCTGAGCCCTCTTGAGACCGTAGGCCCCTGGATTGTCCGAACCGACAAAGACCACCTTTGCATCTATCCGGTTCGACGCAGAGGCATCGATAATGGCCCCCAGATTGGTTCCCCCTCCTGATACCAGGACGCCAATGCGGATTTTTTGAGCCATAGTTATGTGACTAACAGTAGACTCTTAACCTGTCAATAGGAGACCTTTGCAAAACATCCCCTTTTGTCCAATCTCTGCGTCAGACTCAGATTTTAATCCTCAAAATACTCATAGTATTCCTCTGGTTAAAATCTTTGCCTTCCTTGACCTTGAACAAAATTGAATATCTTCCAAAGGTCTCCATCGAAATAGAGGCTAGGGATCTATTTTTATCTTGACTTTGAACCTGTTAAAATCTATAGGTTTTTTATGCAAAGTCACCGACTTGCCCGTCTTCTGCAAATCATCGTTGAGGTCAGAGCACGGCCCGACATGTATCCGGATCAAATCGCAAAGGACCTTGGCATATCCATCAGGCAGTTCTACTATGACCGAAATGAGCTTGCCCAAATGGGGTTTCACTTTTCTCGTGAAAAGGGTCGCTTCACCATCCTCAGCGATCCTGTGGTTACCATCGGAAGGCTCCCTGTCAGCGAACTCCTGGCCCTTGTCTTAGCTACTCGCCATCTGTTTGCCACCAGAGATTTTTCGGTCGTGCAGCGTGCGCTTAAAGGGCTCTACAACATTATTAATCACTTACCCGAATCCCAGAAAGAGCTCTTGAGCTCGATCATTCAGGACGTTATTATTAAGGACGGCTTTGGCTGCAAGCCCGACATCCTGGAAGAAATCATGCGAGCGGTTGACGAAAAGAGGCGTATCCTGGTGCACTTTAGGCATACCGCTTCAGGCAGACGAACTGCACTCGACCCGTTTGAACTCTGTTTCAAGAAGTCCAAGCTTTTTTTGGACGCATACGCAGTCGAAAGAAAAAAACGAAGACGGTACAAAGTCGGGACCATAGACAAAGTCGTGTTTACCCCGTTTTTCAGGCCCGAATATTCAGGGCACGAATAAGCAAAAAACGTTTCCAAGATAGGCCGTAGCACCCTTTGAGCGGATAGTTCGTTACCTATGTTTTCGGTTGCACAGGGTGTTCAGATCCTCGGCGGATACGGCTACTGCAAGGACTTTCCCATGGAGCGCCACATGCGCGATGCAAAGATCTGTGAAGCCTCCCCGTGCTTCCGCACGGGGCTTCCCGGTAAGGAAGAAAAACATTTCATTATAGTTCCCCTCGACCCCGCCCTTCCGGGCGGGGCTTGCGGGAAGCAGGCCGGTCAGATCTATGAAGGAACTAACGAGATCATGAGATTGGTCATAGCGCGCAACCTTTTGAAAGGAAAATAGATGGGACTACAAAAAGGTCTTATTCAAGTTTACACTGGAGACGGAAAAGGAAAGACTACCGCAGCTCTTGGTCTGGCCCTGCGTGCTCTGGGCCACGGCCTCAAGGTGATGATGATTCAGTTCCTAAAAGGAGACCGAGATACAGGTGAGCTAAACATGGCTCATCAGCTTTCCCCAAAACTCGTAATCAAACCGATGGGAAGAGATGGCTTTGTGGATCGCGCCAACCCGAGTGCCAAGGATATCAGCCTGGCCCAGGCAGCCCTCAAAGAAGCCCGGAGGGTGTTGGACGAAGGAGCGTGTGATTTACTCATTCTGGACGAAGTCAATGCGGCTGTCTCACTGGGGCTTGTTGACGAAGACGCAGTGCTGAAGCTTATGGATGACAAGCCCCGTAGCATGGAGCTGATTCTTACAGGGCGCGATGCCCCACGATCATTTATAGAAAAGGCTCACCTGGTAACCACAATGGAATGTACAAAACATTATTTCAAACAAGGAGAAGCCGCCCGAGAGGGTATTGAGTTTTAAGAGGTACTAGCCCAGATTTATGAGTCAGATACTTCCATAAGTGAGGAGGGGTTTTTCGACCGGCCCGCTTCCCTTTGGCACTGCCTACAAGGCGGGGCCAAGGGAAGCTATACGAAACAGACATTCTTCCTTACCGGGAAGCTCCGCCTTTTAGGCGGGGGTTCAAAAAGTCGTAATACCGTGGGCCTGGAAAGATGCCTGGTTATGAAGGGTCCTAGAAGTTTTTACCGGAATCGGTATAGACACGACGGTTACTCTTTCCAATTGTACAGTACACCTCATAGTTTATGGTCCCGATCCTTGCGGCTATCTCCTCGGCAGTGATCCGTTCTTTACCCTGGGCTCCTAGAAGCACTACTTCATCGCCAACTGTAACACCCTCAACCCCGGTAACATCCATCATGGTCAGGTTCATACAAACACGACCCACCACCGGCACACGTCGCCCATGGATCAGTACCTCCCCGTTATTCGAAAGCAAGCGACTGTATCCGTCATCATACCCAACAGGGATGGTTGCGATCGTGCGCCTTTCTTTCGTTACATAAGTACAGCCGTAGCTGACTGGAATGCCAGGCGGGACTGTTCTGACCTGAATGACCCGGGACTTGAAACTCATGACCGGCTTGAAAGAAGCTGCCTCAGCCCATCCTTCAGCAGGCGGGAAACCATAGAGAAGAATGCCGGGTCGCACCATACCAAGGTCTAAGCCCTTGTTCCCCAAAAGCGCGCCACTGTTTGCAATATGAACGCCCCCAAAGGAAACCCCGAGTCGAGTGCACTCTTCCACAGCCTCCCGGAATCTCTTGACCTGCTGCTCTGTGAAGGTGTGACCTGGCTGATCAGCCACTGCAAAGTGGGAAAATATCCCTTCGAGTTTAATCCCTTTTAGGGCCAAGAGTTGTTCTAGAAAGCTCTTAAGATCTTCGAGGCGAACTCCCAGCCGGGTCATACCAGTATCCACCTTGATATGAATAGGGGTAACCCTCCCCCGTTCAGCCGATATTCGGGAAAGCTCTTCTGCAACCTCTATCTGAAATAGGGCAGGCGTGAACTCATGCTCAACAACAGCAGAAACCTCATCTGATGTGATCCCCATCATGATAAAGATGGGAACCGTACAACCAGCTTTTCTAAGCTCGAGGCCCTCTTCCAACTCGAATACCCCTAGACAATCAACACCCGCCGACTCAAGGGTTCTGGACACAGGTATCATGCCATGGCCGTAAGCATCTGCCTTGACGACACCAATAACCCGGGTATCGGGGCCGGCCAATCGCTTGATCTCAAAAAAATTGTGCCTCAGTGCACCAAGATCAATGGTTACTTCATTTGGTATCATGGTTCGGCTCCCATGCAGCAAGTTTAACCGGCGAAGGTACTCCCTTTACGATGTACAATTATCTTCCCCAAGAACGTTATCTTATAATCTGTTGATACCAGCCAATGATCTGCGGCCCGAAAAAAATAAAAAGCAACGCACCAAGGCTCAGAAAGGGGCCAAAAGGGATTGCCAGTTTTTGCCCCTTTTCTGTGCGCAAGGCCGACACCGTGCCCACCGCGGCTCCAATAGCCGATCCAACAAAAATAGTAAATATAACACCCTTCCAACCCAAAAACGCGCCTATCATGGCAAGTAACTTGATATCACCGCCACCCATCCCCTCCCTTTTGGTCAGCAAGTTGTAACCCGAGGCGACCAAGAGCAAAATACCTCCGCCCAAGATGATACCAAACAACGATTCTTTATACGTAATGTGCCCAGTGAGAAACGATGCGAGGAATCCGACTGCGATACCAGGATAGGTAATAACATCGGGAATGATTTGATGATCAATATCAATGAAGGTGACCACAAGGAGAGCCGCGACCAGTGCGTACAGAAAAAGAGCTTCCCAGGACAGGCCATAGTGTATCAGGATCGCAACTGCAAAAAGGCCCGATACAACCTCAACCATGGGATATCTCAAGGAGATTGCAGCTCCACAGTGCCGACATCGCCCTCGAAGCCAAAGATAGCTCAACACGGGAATATTATCATAAAAGGCGACTTTGGCCTGGCAGCTTGGGCACATGGATCGTGGGCGTATCAGAGAAAGTGGTCTGGGAAGACGGTAGATACATACATTCAGGAAACTCCCTACAGCCATACCGAACAAGAAGATAAAAAGCTCAAAAATCAAGGGCCACTCCAGAACACCCGACTCAACGAACCTTTGCAAAAATAAAATATCACAAATACTTAAATGGTAAGTATAGGGAATAGGTCGAAAAATCAAGATTTTTGTTGTCATTAAGATACCATGTCTTATAATAAGCGTATTTGACTTGCGTGCTCTTCCCCGATTGCACCGGTCTCGTGCCGGAGTATTGGCCCGCCCTGCCCGCCCTGGCGCTTCGGCTTATTATAAGCTACCAAGCCAGTAATCCAGGTCTGGGCCAGGGGCGCGACTTGCTGCGATACGATGTTGTAGCTGTAATATTTCAGAAGCTGGGTTTGTAGAACTCGGGCTTTACAAGCCAGGTCTGGGCTAGGGAGTGATCAAGTGCTGGTTTGAGCTTTCAGGATACCATGAAGTAATGAAGATTATAGGGGTTGATACATCGACCCGGACGGGCAGCGTGGCGGTTTTGGAAGGCGATAGGGTGCTGGCTGAGCTGACGGTGACCAGCGCACAAACGCATGCCAAACGCTTGATGCCTGCCATTGATGCTACCCTTGGGATGGCGGGGCTGACAATTTCCGAGTGTGACGGATTTGCTGTAACCACAGGTCCGGGAAGTTTCACGGGGCTGCGGATTGGGATCAGTACTGTCAAGGGGTTGGGGTTTGCTACCAAGAAACCGATCACTGGTGTCACTACACTGGATGCCCTAGCCTACCAGTTTCCATCATTTCCCCATCTGATTTGCCCGGTCTTGGATGCTCGTAAAGGACAGATATACACGGCCCTTTATGAATGTGGTAGTCATAAGGGGTTGAAAAGAGTGATAGAGGATTGTGCAGTGGAGCCGAGAGAATGGCTGAAGCAGATTCAAGGTTTGTGTCTCTTTGTGGGGGATGGTGCGGTTGTGTATGAAGGATTAATAAGAAAAACCCTCGGGGACCTTGCGCGCTTTGCGCCACCGTATCTTAACACAGTCAGGGCCTCGGTGGTGGCTTGGATTGGCATGAGACAGATCCTGGATGGCAAGATTGCCGATGCTTCCAGCCTTGTACCCTATTATATACGAAAATCAGATGCTGAAATAAAGTTGGAAAAGAGGGCAGTGTCCTAATTTGAAAAATTTGTCTAAATTGTTGGCATATTTGTTGCGTGGAATATAGCAAAAAAAAATACAAAAATCTTTTAAAAAACACTTGACAAGGTTATCATCTGGTGATAATCATATTATAACTCAAATGTCAAAGAAAGAGTATGCCAAAGAAGATGAAACCCTAGAAACATTGTTAGACTTAGACGGTGAAATTTTCCCAATGGAAAATGGTTATTGGACGAAATTTGAAGCGACCAGAATTGCACGTAGCCAGCATGCACCACACGGGATTAAGTATTCTTTAACTTTGCACGATCGAAATGGTATGCGTATTTTGGGGTTTGATAACGCTCACGCTTTCAAACCTAAGAGGAAGAAGCATGGTTCCCGAAAAACCACTTGGGACCACAAACACAAGAGAAGCATCGTTTCACCGTATGAGCTTGAATCTGCAAGCCAACTGCTCAAGGATTTTTGGACAGAAGTTTATCGGGTCATTAAACCCAACTAACCAAGTCGAGGTGATACTATGACCAAAAAAACACTAAAAGTCGGAATAATATCCCGAGAAGATTACAAAAAGAGAACAATCGCTATTGCACAGGGGAAATATAAGCCTTCAAAAGGTGAACCTAAGGTTTGGTTTGAGTCTTTGCAGTCTTTAGCACAGGTTCTGAGTAGCGAAAACCAACAATTATTAAAGGTAATCAAAGAACAAAAGCCAACATCTTTAAAAGAGTTGGAAGCTACAACTGGAAGAAAGATAGGTAATCTATCTCGAACGTTGAACACTATGTGTCGCTACGGGATTGTTGATCTAGTACGACAAAAGAAAACCGTTAAGCCAATTGTTAAGGCCACAGATTTCAAGGTTGAGTTTGGACTCAACACTTCTTATGCTCAACCTTGAAATTCTGGTAGTATTCCAATTCGAGTCTTATATCACCACAAAAGTTTTATACTGATCCTACCAGCAGTCCGAAAAGGGTCTCCTATTGACAAAAGAGCTATAAAGAATATAATAGAAGTTTTCTCGGCTAAAAATCCTTCTTATTGTAAGGCCTGTATTTGGGAGACGCATCCTAGGGAGATTACTTATGGAAGAAAGGGATGAGAAGCTCATCGCTCAGTTGATCAAAAAGAACAAAAACCTGAGAAAATATGTGAAACGACACAAAGGATACGAAACGCAGTTGGAAGAATATAACAAGCGAATTTACCTCTCAACCGAAGAGGCTATGGAACGTAAAAGAATCCAAAAGTTGAAGCTTGCCGGCAGGGACGAGATAGAGCGTATCTTAGCCGAACATCGTAGAACTCAACAAGATCAAGAGCCTCAAGGTACGGGTTCGTAGCAACAACTGAGGGTTTAATGATCCGTTCTGAGCGTTCCAGGCTGGTCAACCAAAAGGCCTTTCCGGTTGCCCGGGAGGGGTATCGGTATATACTTGGATCGGCCTTTGCAACGGCGATTGTTGCCGTACTGGGGCTATACGGGTTGGTCCTGTTTTTTTTGGCAGTTACCTCCTTTGTTTGTTTCTTCTTCAGGGACCCGGAACGGCTCATTCCGGAGAGACAAGGGGCCGTGGTTTCCCCTGCCGATGGCAAGGTCTTGGAGATAGGTGTCGTCGAGAAGAGCGATTTCGCTGCCGAGAAAATGCTTAAGATGAGTATCTTTATGTCAATCTTTAACGTTCACGTCAACCGAATACCTGACGATGGCAGGGTCACCGAGGTTGTTTATCATCCGGGCAAATTCTTTTCGGCTAACCTGGATAAGGCCTCAAAAGATAATGAACGAAACGCAATAAGTCTGGAAACAACTGGTGGCCGCAAGCTAATCGTGGTCCAGGTTGCAGGGCTCATTGCAAGACGGATCATCTGCAAGATACGGAAGGGAGACCGTTTGAGGCGCGGGGAGCGGTTTGGTATGATCTGCTTCGGGTCTCGGTTGGATGTCTATCTTCCGCCAGACACTGTACCGGCCGTGTCTGTAGGAGATAGGGTACTGGCCGGGACATCGGTTTTGGGACATTTATCATGAAAAGGGAAAAACGTTCAGATAGAAGACAATTGCAGCGTGGTATCTTTATCCTGCCAAACCTTTTTACCACTGCCAACCTTTTTTGTGGCTTTTATGCAATTGTGGCCGCTATCCAGGGACATTTCTTGAAGGCAGCTATTGCTATCATGCTAGCAGCCATCTTTGACGGGCTGGACGGTAAGATCGCCCGGATAACGCGGACCGTCAGCAGATTCGGCCTTGAATATGACTCTCTGTGTGATGCCATATCCTTTGGTGTGGCACCCGGCATACTGGTTTATCTGTGGGCACTTCAGCCTTTTGGCAGATTGGGATGGTTGGCAGCACTTATCTTTGTAGCCTGCGGTACACTCCGCTTGGCAAGGTTTAATACCCAGATCCATGCCCATGGCACTGATTACTTTAATGGATTCCCGATTCCAGCGGCCGGTTTCATGATCGCTGTTACGGTTCTTCTCTACTACCGTCTTGGCGGGACAGGGACCACTAAACATATCACGATCTTGATAATGATCTACGTTTTGTCCTTTCTGATGGTCAGCACGATCAAGTATTATAGCTTTAAACATACAGAGTTGTTCAAAAAGATGAAGTTTAACATGCTGGTGGTCGTCGTGATGTTTTTCATCGTCATTGCTGCAGAGCCTGCCATAGCCTGCTTCCTCATTATGCTGTCCTATGTCCTTTCAGGCCCCTTTACTACCTTGTGGCTTCGCAAAAAGCGCCAGAGTGAAGCGGCTGCTGGCGAAGGACTCGATACTCCGTACAAAA
>JAUWXJ010000164.1 GCA_030616425.1 Desulfobacterales bacterium
TCCCCGCCTGCCACCGCCATGTCTGCCTTGCGTCCTTCCGTCTCGCGTGAGAGATGGCCGACAACTTGCCAAGCGTTGCCGGCAGGGAGGCCTTGGCGGGCAGGGGTGCTATGCCCGGCCTTGGCACGCTGGTCTGCCACACTGTGGAGTAATAGCCCAATCACATCGTCCTTGTGCTTTCTGACAAAGCGAACAATGCCCCTTGTCGTAAGGGTACCACTCTGACGCGCGTCAAATAGATGCAATGGATGAAGATGGTTTTGCACAATTAACTCTATATAGGACCGGTCCTGACCAGACATCCTGAGCCTCTGGCAAAGACTTCTAGCAATAAGGGCCCCCCTTTCCTCATGCGCCAGAAACCGCATCCTTCCCGTGGGATCAAAACTGCGTGTCGCGGGTTTGCCTATATCATGAAGCAGAGCAGCCCACTTTAAGAGCACCTTCCGATTGTTCTGTTTAAGATACCTGCGAATCGGTTCGGCATACTCGGGCCACAGCGTCCGATATTTGTTGAGTACAAATTCGATTTCTTCATAAGTGCTCATGACATGCTGAAAAACATTATGTCCATGGTCATCAAGCAGACAATCATGGCATGGCTCAAGCTCGGGGATCAGCCTCATCAGTAGTCCTACCTCAGACATCCGCTTGATGCATTGAAAAGACCTCTCTGCTTCCATGATCTTGAAAAGCTCTGCCCTTGCCCGTTCTCCGGCCGACTTGGTAACAAGTGCGGCTTGCTCTTCGATGATAGACAGGGCTTGCGGTGCAATCCTAAAGCCCAACACCGTGGCAAGGCGAAATGCCCTGAGCATCCTCACGGGGTCGGCTAAGATCGCATCTTTTGATATCAGTCGGATAGTTTTTGACCTGATATCGTCCAGTCCACCCACAGGGTCAATAAGGATTTCAGAAGAGAGATCGAAACCGAGGCCGTTCACAGTGAAGTCGCGTCTTTTCAGGTCGTCCTCAATCGTTTTGCCATGTACGGGGGAAAAATCGAAGACCTTGTCGCGCGATACAACCCTATAGACCGCCTTGTCCTCCTTGCCCACTTTAATCACGCGGACACCAAACCTTGCTGCTACTTTTTCTGCAAAGGCCCGGGCACTGCCGGGCACTGCAAAGTCGTGGTCGTTGGATGGACGATTGAGGATGCGGTCCCGTAACGAACCGCCCACAAGATAAACAGGTCCGATGCGGGAGAAATCAGGTAGTTGGCCTGCTACCTTAATCAGCTCTTTCTTCAATAGCTTCGATGGCCTTGTCACAGTGGAGGATGACGCGGGTCAAAATGTCGAGGTAACGGGAATTATCTTTGAGTTTAACAAACTCAGAGTGTTTCTCCTTGACCTGGTTCAAGTGCGGGAGGTCTTCTGAGGTACCTACTCTTTCCAATGCTCGAATGACAATCCTGAGAAGTGTCACAAGAGCATTGAGGTTTTCTTTGCTCTTTTTCAGACCGTAAACCTGACTGAGCGGATCCCCATATGCCCGGACCGCACTTCTGAGCACATGACAGGCGATGGGCGGGTTTAGGATGGAAAGAAATATGTATATCTCTCTTTCAAGCGATAACAGGTATTTTACTGACAAGCCCCCATCCTCGGCAACAGCTTCTTGGAGCCATTCCTTGGTTGTTGTATGTATGGTCTCAACTTTCCTTATAAAGTCATCTTCCTTTTGTGCTATGGCCTCAGTAGCTGCCTTAATGGCCTCTGGATTAATGTTATCTTCAACAAGGAGTACCTCTTCAGGGGTTATTTCAATTTCAGTGTCTATCTCCCAATTCTTTTTTCGGAGCAATATATTTGCGAGCATTATTGCGTTTCTATCTGAAGGCAAGACCTCTTTGGGGCTACTGCCAAAATCCTCCATAATCTTCTTGATACTCTTTTCTGGATGTTCCAACCCGGCAATCAGAAGCTGCAAGGCATTCAAAAAAGATATGCGGTCGCTCTTTCGGCTCATCTCTTTGAGGTAGAACCACAAAAAGAAGAATATATTCTCCCCATATTTTGTAAACTCCGCGATTCTGTTCTCAAAGGATTTTCTCCGAAACCCGCCCTTTTCGTCAAAGCACTCCTTGATAGTTTCAACCAAATGCTCGGCCTCCTTCTGAGAAACACCAAACATCCTTGCAATAATCTCGTAATCGATATCATCAAAGGTAACCGATTCAGTCATCATTGCTACTAGCTTCTTTCTGGTCTTTGAGCGGCCTTTGAAAAACTTCACCAGATCAATGATCTTATCATGAACCTTTGCAGAAAAGGGTTCTTCACCCGGCCTGCTTGCTTCTATGACGTCCCCCTTAACGGTCAGGTTATCAAGGAGTTCATCTCTCACAGGCTCCAGCCTTTCTTCTACATTGTTCAGGAGCTCATCTTCAACGCCCCTTCCTTTTTTGCCGGTCTCGACGTCTTCCAGTACCTTTGTGATCTTTTCAAGGCGGGCACCAATGTCAACAGGCGATAAGGAATCGAAATCTGCCTCATATATGGTGTTGATGACTTGCACGGCTTCCTGGGACGGGCCGCCAAACTTTTCAAATACCGTGTTTATCAGGTCCCTCTTTTCCTTGTGCAGGAGTTCTTGGTCACTGGCCAACATGAGCCATTTGACATTGTTGACCTCCATCAGCGGCTGGACGAGCCTTCCTTTGAGCTCTTCAGTGCTGAAAAGCGCATTGTATGCGCTTGTGATGTCATCAACAGGGATATGTATACCCTCCTTTTCTATGAGGTCGGCAATTTTCTGAACCAGTTTTTCCATAGAAGTCTTGCCCAAGCGATTCAGGCCGGCAACCATGGTCAGATTCGGATCGGGATTGTCATCCCGATCGTATACCAGTGGTACATGAATCTTCTTTTCCCCGCTGGCAAGTACTATCGGCCTACCTTCATAGAGAGCCGGGTAGAATTGGGAAAGGATCTCAATGCAGGGCTCCAGAGACTCCTTTTCCTCCTGGTCGCTCTTAGCAACCCTGATAAAGAGCGTGGTAATGTTATTGGCCTGAAATGCACTCCATGCCTCAATGAGGTGCTCATGCAGATGTGCATGCGTGCTTTGGTGGCGCTTGGCAAGGACCAGTACAGATTCAAGGTTAATAATGAGGCCTCCAAACGATATCAAGTAGTCAAGTTCTATAGGGTTTATGTCACTGCTGTGAAGACCTCGGTATTTGATAAAGAGCTGCCCATCGTGGTCCGGCATTTCAGAAAGCCTTTCAACTTTTTCGACAACACGCTCGATATGATCTTTTGTAGACAGGCCCCCTTTGAAAAATTCGTGATGCAGAAAACAGGCGCAGACCTCATAAACCAGCTCCAACAAAAGGATCCTCCACGGGTCAAACCTTGCCTGTTCCTCCTCATAGGCCCTTGCAACCTCGCCGATTATGCTGAGGGTCTCCCGCTTCTCTATACCGCCGAGACTCTTAAACAGCTCTTCGGCATCTCCATCAAGTGTTAATGAATCCTCATTCATGGGGTTCTACTCTAAGCCTTTTTCTTTAGATTTTTACCCACAATCTGCGCAAAAATCAAGCCCTATTGTTGTGATCATGAATGTTCGTTATCTTTTCTTTTTGCGTCTCATCCTGCGGACATCCTTTTTCCAGATAATCTCCTTTTTGATCCCTTTTCGCTTGAGTCGCTGTCGCTGTAGGGTCCGGGACCGTTCCATATCAAGTGTGAAGCTGCCGAGTGGCGCTTCAGGTATTGCCGTCGGCCCCTTTTTCGGTTTTGGGGCCTCTTTTTTCTTTTCCTTTGGAAGCGGTGGCCCGGTGAAATAGCCCACAGGCACATAGTCGGTTATGTAGATGAATTCTCCCTGCTTGGAGAATCTGACGCCCGCCTCAAAAGCCCTCTGTGCCTGAACAGTTAGCAGCACAGGCGCTGGGTCTCGCCGCCTTCCCATCCGCTGTGCCAGTTCCTCGGTTGTGGCCAAGAAGACACGGGGTTGTCCTAATGGTGTAATCCCTTGCCTGCAAACAACAGGATAGGCCCTTTGACGCACACAGTGATAAAGAAGCTTTGGGGGAAAAATCGCCTCCTCAAGGTTCAAGGCATGATCACTACAAGCGGCTCTGATTTTGTCATTTTCAAGGACAAAGGGCTTTTCACAACAACTCATGAGGACTTCATGGATGTGGGGTTTCCGCACATAACCCCACCCTGGCTCCTCTGAGATCGCCTTGAGCAGATCCTTTAAGCGTACAAACCCCTGATCGTCCAAGACTAATCCGAACTCGTCAGGGCATCGCCCGAGGATATAGAACATCAATTTTTCAAGATGTTTAGGCTCCTTTTGTCTGCCCATTGTAGATCTTTTCTTAGCCTAGACCCGACTAATTATCAATAGCAGATACGACACCTCCATTTGAGTTTGAAGCAGCAACAGGGGCTCCACATCAACGCCTGCCCGGCAGCCTGAACCTGTAAACGCAAGCCCGTCTAGACGTGACATCAAAAGGATATGCCTCGGCTCCGAGCTTGTGCAGAAACAGCGGCCACGGCCTGAACCGGAACACAGGATAAGAAGCTGACGTGGAAACCGACACCCCTGGAAATTAAGGGCCAGGGATACGACTGACTTGGTGGTTAGAAGGGTGGTCGAGTTCGTTATCAACTGAGGGATTATGAACCGCAAAAGCGAGCGCATTCCCCGCCCCGATTCTATCGGGACTGGAGGGGGCTTCAATCGAGAGGATTCAACAACTCAGTAGAGTAAGCGCATACATCGTACATGAGGATCTTGGATCGAATGGCTGGATCATGCAACTATTTCGTCCATGAAAAATCTCAGCATGTATTCGGCTATCTTATCGTAATATATTTCATAGGTTCCCGCTTCGATCTCCTCCCGGATGACGCAAACCTTTTCCAATCTGATGTCCGGCTCAGACATGATGACCTCTTTGGCTCTCTGAACCTCTCTTGAGGCCTCAGAAATACTTACAATGGCACCCCTTCTATTCATTAACCTTCCTGCTGGCTATTTATTTCTTGCTGCAACCTATCTTTCAAGGACTCAGAATCCTTAACACCCTTCTTTCCCGTCCCCTCATGAGGGCCCTTTTTTACTAACCTATTAATAATATGTGATGTTAGTCCGTCAATAACAGCTTTTTGCCTTGTCTTGGTGGAAAAGATAGCCCGGCCCGGGCACTCAGCCTTTACAACACCCTTGGTGCATCGCAATCGGCTCTCCCGGCTTAGCTGTTTGCCGTATGCCTTTAAGA
>JAUWXJ010000081.1 GCA_030616425.1 Desulfobacterales bacterium
GGTTTTGTCCACCTTCACGTCCACACACAGTATAGCCTCCTTGATGGGGCAATCCGCATCGATCCCCTTCTGAAGCGGGCTGCCTCCCAGCACATGATCTCTGTAGCGATTACTGATCACGGCACAATGTATGGTGTCGTAGAGTTTTATGAAAAGGCATATAAAGCTGGTATCAAGCCTATAATTGGATGCGAGCTCTACGTAGCCCCCAGGAGCAGATTTGATAAGACACCTGGCGATAAGGGGGGGGTGTTCCACCTTGTCCTCTTGGCGAAAAACAGAGAGGGATACCAGAATCTTTGTCAACTGGTTACTGCAGCACATTTGGAGGGTTTCTACTACAAGCCTCGAGTGGACAAAGCGATTCTTGCCGATTTCAGCAAGGGCTTAATCGCCCTGAGCGGCTGCCTCCACGGTGAGATCCCGCGTTTGATACAAGCAGGTCGCTTGGATAAGGCTGCCGAGGCAGCGCGTGCCTACGAGGCTATTTTTGGGGAGGGCAATTTCTATTTGGAGGTCCAAAAGAACGGTATTCAGGCTCAAGAGACCGTGAACCACGCCCTGCGAGAAATGAGTGAGACGCTTTCTATCCCGTTGGTAGCCACCAATGATTGCCACTACTTGGATCCTGAGGATGCCCGCGCCCACGATGTCCTGCTGTGCATCCAGACCAGCAAACTGGTCCGAGAAACAAAGCGCCTGAGGTTCCAGACCAATCAGCTCTATTTCAAGTCTCCAGAACAGATGAAGCTCGATTTTCGCGACTATCCAGGCGCCGTAGAGAATTCTGTTGAAGTCGGCAATCGCTGCAACCTAGAGATTGACTTCAATTCACATCACTTTCCCAAATTTCGGCTCGAATCCTATGTGCAGCCTGGAGACGTTGACTCGGAAGACAAAGATGTCTCCAATGTGGATGAATACTTGGAACATGAGGCAAGAAAGGGGCTGGGAGTACGATTGCAGCAAATCCGCTCAAGGCTCCCCGACTTCTCGGCTGAAGAGAGTAAGCGATACCGCGAGCGCCTTGATCGGGAGCTGGATGTAATCAAGGGAATGGGCTATTCTAGTTATTTCTTAGTGGTTGCAGACTTTGTTCGGTTTGCCAGAGAGCAAAACATCCCGGTGGGGCCTGGCCGGGGTTCTGCAGCTGGAAGCCTAGTTGCTTATTCCCTTAAGATAACCGACCTGGACCCTATTGCATACGGCTTGATATTTGAACGTTTCTTGAATCCAGCACGCAAAACTCTCCCCGACATCGACGTTGATTTCTGTATGGAGGGCCGAGATAAGGTATTCAAGTATGTAGTGGACAGATACGGAGGCCCGGATCACGTTGCACAGATCATCACCTTCGGAAGAATGCAGGCAAGGGGTGTGATAAGGGATGTAGGAAGGGTACTTGATATCCCCCTTAGAGAAGTTGACAGAATAGCTAAGATGGTACCAGAGACGCCAAATATCAGCATCGAACAGGCCATTTCCCGGGAGCCTAAACTGGAGAATTTGTCTGACGAAGAGCCCCATATCAGAGAGCTTTTTACCATCGCTAAGGCCCTGGAGGGGCTCCCAAGGCACGCTTCAACCCACGCTGCGGGAGTAGTCATTTCAGATCGACCGTTGATTGAGCATCTACCGCTCGCTAGAGGCAAAAAGGGGGAGGTTGTTACTCAATATGACATGAAGGCTGTGGAGAAGATCGGATTGATCAAGTTCGATTTGCTGGGGCTTCGTAATCTCACTGTTATGAAGGAAGCACGTGAAATCATACACAGACGGGGCGGCGTGCCGCCAGATCTGGCACACCTGGACTTGGCAGACAAGAAGACCTTTCAGCTCCTTGCTTCAGCCCAGACCACCGGCGTCTTCCAGCTGGAAAGCGCGGGCATGAAAGACCTGTTGTTACGCCTGAAACCGGGATGTTTTGAGGATATCATTGCGCTGGTTGCACTTTACCGTCCTGGGCCTTTGGACAGCGGCATGCATGACGAGTTTGTAGAACGAAAGAATGGTCGGGTTCCAGTGACTTATCTTCTGCCCGAGCTCGAGCCTATACTTAAGGATACCTACGGTGTTATCGTGTATCAAGAACAGGTGATGAATATAGCAAGTGTGCTTGCAGACTATTCTATGGCTGAGGCAGACAACCTCAGACAAGCAATGGGCAAGAAAATCAGTGAGATCATGGCTCAAGAGCGTGAGCGGTTTGTCTCGAGGGCCAAAAACAAGGGAGTGGATGAGGATAAGGCTGAGAGGGTCTTTGACCAGATGGAGACGTTCGGGCGCTATGGTTTTAACAAGGCCCACAGTGCTGCCTATGCCATGATAGCCTTTCAAACGGCCTATCTAAAAGCGCACTTTCCGATTGAGTTTATGGCCGCCCTTCTTACAAGCGAGATGAGCTCTACCGAAGGTGTAGTCAAATACATTGCTGAATGCCGCAACCGGGGCATAGAAGTTCTTCCCCCTGATATTGACCAAAGTGATATGAATTTCACGGTCGTAGAAGACAAGATTCGTTTTGGTTTGGCCGCTGTCAAGAATGTTGGACAAGGGGCAATAGAGTTGGTCCTTGATGTTCGAAAACAGGATGGGCCATTCAAATCGTTGTTTGATTTCTGCGAACGGGTGGACCACAGAAAGGTTAACCGTCGCGTTATCGAAAGCCTGATCAAGGCCGGGGCTTTTGATTCAACAGGGGCAAGACGCTCTCAGATGATATCTGTACTGGATGAGGCTTCGGAAATTGGGCAAAAGGTCCAGAAGGATCACACAGACGGCCAATTTAGTCTTTTTGAGACCATGGCAATGGACAGCCACGACACGATCTATCCCCAGTTCCCTGAAATAGAGGAATGGAATGAGAGTGAGCTTTTGAACTATGAGAAGGAATCTCTCGGATTTTTCATAACCGGGCATCCTCTTGCAAAGTATGAGCCGATACTCAACAAATTCGCCAATGCGGATACCCCGAAGCTGCAGGAGCTTTCAGAAGGTACAGTCGTTCGCATAGGGGGCATTGTGCGGGATTACAAACTATATAATGACAGGAAAGGGGAGGTTATGGCCTTTGTAACCCTCGAGGACTTGAGCGGGCTTGCAGAGGTGACCCTGTTTTCCTCGGTGTACTCCACAGTATCCGGCCTAATAGAGAAGGACTCTGCAATTATGGTTGAAGGTCGCGTTACCAGAGACGAAAAGTCGAGCAAGATCCTTGCAGATACGGTCGTTCCAATAAACGAGGCCGAGGAGACTTGGACGGCGAGTGTCCATTTTAGCCTCGACATAACCGGTCTTAACAAAGAAACTCTCCAAAAGCTCTACGAGATCTTGAAAGATCACAAGGGGTCTTCCGCTGCCTATCTGCATCTACTGATGCCCCAAAGGACCGACACTATCATTGCACTGCCCGATAGCATAAGGGTAAAGGCGGGTGAGGACTTGACCGAAGCGGTGAACAAGTTTTTGGGCTACAGTGCGGTTGAGACCGTGTGTCGGAAGTAAAGAGGAACAAAAACACTATTTGGAGTATTGGAGTGATGGAGTACTGGAGTGATGATAAAAGTGAACCACTACTCCATCATTCGCGGTTAACGGTTGCCGAATGACAAGATCGTATGAACACCGCACTTATCGTAGTCTTGTTTCGAACAAGAAGTTGGCAAGTTTCCGGGTTGCGGTCAAGGAGACCGACCTTCTTGTTCGGGCTGATAGACCCCTTGAAACCGAGACCAGAGATCTTGTTTTGAGACACAGGATCCCGCTTGAACGTTATCTTGAACAGCATCCGGAGTTTTTGCATAGGATGACCCCCTTGTCCCAGGACGAACTGGCACCTCCCATTGTCAAAAGCATGATTGCGGCCAGCCAGAAGGCGGGTGTTGGCCCCATGGCAGCAGTCGCAGGGGCCATTGCCGAGTATGTAGGGAGAGACCTCTTAGCACACACAAAAGATGTGATCGTTGAAAATGGAGGAGATATCTTTATCAGGACAGACTTTCCTTTGGTGGTAGCTATATTTGCCGGCAAGTCCCCCCTGGGCAACAAGCTTGGAGTACGCGTCGACTCACCAGGGGGTCCTGTGGCAGTTTGCACTTCTTCAGGAACCTTGGGTCATTCCCTTAGCCTAGGGAAGACCGACGCAGCCGTGGTGATCTCAGGGTCTGTGGCACTTGCAGACGCAGCCGCCACAGCCATTGGAAATGAGGTGTCAGACAAGCACGACATTGAACCTGCGATATCGTTCGGGAAAAAGATAGAAGGGGTTCTGGGCATTGTTGTTATCTTGGGTAACGACATGGGGCTTTGGGGCAATGTAGATCTGGTTCATATCTCGGATGCCAGCTGACCTATCAGGCCTGTTGTTGCCATGAGACGTGCTGCTTTTTGCGCTGAGAACCGCTTCACCGGGCCAATCGAGTTGTCCGGCAATTTAGAAAAGGGTTGAGTTTTCAGCTAAGGCTGCTATAAATAGTACCGACGATTTAGCCGGCGCTGCCAATATATCTTATTGTTTGAGTTGTTTGTACAAAATCGAAGATATTTCTTGCTGAGGTAAAAGCTATGAAGACTCTATGGGCTCCATGGCGCATGGAGTATATTCTGAGTGAAAAAGAAAAGGAGTGTATATTCTGCCTTGCATTATCGGGGCGGGGCAACCTCACCCTATACGAGGGTGCGCTCTCTATGGTCATGATGAACAAGTATCCGTATATCAACGGACATCTTTTGGCCGCCCCCAAAAGACATATATCGTCCTTGGATGAGATGACAATGGAAGAGATGGCCGACCTTTTAAGGACGGTCAGGGACTCCATCGGGGTTCTGAAAAAAGTAATGAAGCCGGATGGATTCAATGTGGGGCTGAATCTTGGCGAGGTGGCTGGTGCAGGTGTTGAGCAACATCTCCATTTTCACATTGTGCCGCGGTGGCATGGAGATACCAATGCTATGACCGTGTTTGCCGAGGTGCGGGTGATTCCGGAGCACCTTGAGGCAAGCTATCGCAACCTTAAACCATATTTTGAAAAACTCGACTGAATCTCTTGAAATATAAGGAGGATTTGAAATGAGATCCCTGAGGCTTCTGTTATGGTTCCTGGTGGTCATCTTCTTGGTAGTTGTCGTGGTTCAGAATCTAGATCTGTTTACCCACAAGGAAGCTTTGAGGTTAAATCTTTTGGTGGCGGATGAGTATAAAACCGAGCCTATTCATCTTTTTCTATACTTCTTGGGGTTCTTCTTTTTGGGCCTTCTCCTTTCCTATCTTCATGGGCTGAGCGGGCGCTTTAAGGCAAGAGGTGTGATAAAGAATCATCTTGAAACAATCCGAAAATTAGAAGAAGAGATAGAGATCCTCAAGAGCTTGCCTGTTCATAAGGAAAATACGCCTTCCGAAGAGACCCAGAATGTCTAACTTGCAATAAGCCCCGCGGGTTCTGTTGCCATGGTTAAAGCCACCCCGATGGTCCAGCAATATCTGTCGATTAAGCAGCAGTATCCTGATGCTATCCTATTTTACCGCATGGGCGATTTCTATGAGATGTTTTTTGAAGATGCAGAGATAGCATCTCGCATCCTTGAAATTGCTCTGACTTCCCGAAACAAGAAAGACAAAGAACCGATTCCTATGTGCGGTGTACCCCATCATGCTGCGCAGGGCTATATCGCGCGACTCATCGAGCGCGGGTTTAAAGTGGCTATCTGCGAACAGGTGGAGGATCCAGCCCGCCCGCCTCGCCTGAGCGCTCGCGATGGCGGGCAGGCAACGGCCAAGGGGCTTGTGAAGCGGGATGTGGTGAGGGTGATAACACCGGGGATGGTTGTCGACACAGACATTCTGGATGCAAGGTGCAACAATTTCCTCATGGCCCTATACATCCGGCAAGGTCGTTACGGGATTGCTCATCTGGATATTTCCACAGGGACTTTCAGGGTGACCGAATCGAGCCAATTCGACAAGGTCGCAGACGAGTGCCGACGCATAGAACCACGAGAAACGCTGCTTGCCGAGTCTCACCGCGAAGCGCCTGAAGTCAAGGCGCTCATAGAAAACCTTGGGGAGACGTCGGTAAACTTCGTGAAGGATGAGCACTTTGACCTGGAATCAGCCCAGGCTCGGCTTCTAAGGCAGTTCAAGACTCATTCTCTGGAAGGATTTGGGTGTAATGAGTGGCGGGCCGGTATTGGAGCGGCCGGTGCTCTACTGCAATATGCGGATGAGGCCCAAAAAGGAGAGCTTGTCCACATTACGGGGATTGCTTCCTACAGCCTTTCTGAATTCATGCTCGTAGATGAGACCAGCAAGAGAAACCTGGAGCTCTTTGAAACCATTCGGACTGGTGCCAAACGCGGCTCCCTCCTTGGTATAATGGATCAAACCATAACAGCTATGGGTGCCCGCATGCTGCGGGCGTGGCTTCAGTATCCGCTTTTGGATCTTGAGGAAATCAAGCTCCGATTGGACGCCGTAGAGGAGGCCAAGGAGAAACTTCCTGCCAGGCATTCAGTGAGGAAGGCCTTGCAAGAGATACATGACCTCCAGCGCCTAAATGCCAGGATTGCACTCGATCGGTGCAATGCCCGTGACCTGGTAGCTTTGAAAGACTCTATCCAAAAACTCCCCCAGATACGTTCCTTGCTTGATGGGTTTACAAGCCAGCTTTTTGTGGATGTTACCTCAAAATGGGATGACTTGGCTGATGTAGAGAGCCTGATTGAAGATGCTATCTCTGATGAGCCGCCTCTCACCACGCGCGAGGGCGGCATTATTAAGCCGGGCTTTGATGAAAAACTCGATGGACTGATTCGGAGCAGTCGGGAAGGAAAAGATTGGATCTCACGTCTCCAGGCCGAGGAACGGCAAGCCACAGGCATCAATTCCTTAAAGGTCGGCTTCAACAAGGTGTTTGGCTACTATATTGAGGTTTCAAAGACCAATGTCGACTCAGTGCCGGTGCACTACATACGGAAACAGACCCTGGTTAACGCGGAGCGCTACATTACCGAAGACCTCAAGACCTATGAGGCCAAGGTACTAGGAGCTGAAGAAGAACAAGCCCAGTTGGAGTATGAGCTGTTTTGCGCGGTAAGGGAAAAGGTAGCTCAAAATAATCGCCGGATTGCCAGGATGGGTGACACTGTGTCCAAACTCGATGTTTTGCTGGCGCTGGCTGAATTAGCTGTTCAAAACGGTTATGTAAAACCAGTTGTCCACGGCGGTGACAGCCTCTTCTTGGAGGAGAGTCGACATCCGGTCATTGAAAAATTGGTATCATCAGAACGGTTTGTGCCCAACACCATTGAGATGGATGATACCTCGCAGCAGGTGCTCATCATTACCGGACCCAACATGGCCGGCAAATCAACGGTCCTGCGTCAGGTGGCCCTGTTGGTCTTAATGGCTCAGGTTGGGTCGTTTGTTCCAGCAGAGGCAGCCTCTGTTGGGGTAGTCGATCGAATCTTCACCCGGGTCGGCGCGTTGGACAACCTTGCCGCAGGCCAAAGCACTTTCATGGTGGAGATGCAGGAGACCGCAAACATTTTGAATACTGCCAGCGAGAGAAGTTTAGTCATTCTAGATGAGATTGGCAGAGGCACCAGCACCTTTGACGGCCTGAGTATTGCTTGGGCTGTAGCGGAATTTTTACACGACTGGAAAGACCGTGGGATCAAGGTCCTTTTTGCCACGCACTATCATGAGCTAACCGACTTGGTCATTACCAAGCCTCGAGTCAAGAATTACAATGTTGCGGTCAAGGAATGGAATGAGGAAGTCATTTTCTTGAGAAAACTGGTAGAGGGGGGCACCAATCGAAGCTATGGTATTCAGGTGGCCCGCTTGGCCGGCATTCCACCAGAGGTCTTGAAACGGGCCAAAGAGATATTAAAGAACATAGAGGGCGGAGAGTTAAACGGTGTAGGAGAGCCGGTCCTGGCACGTTCCAATAGGCCGGCTGATAAGGACGTGAGTGCTCAGCTGCTCCTTTTTAAGAGCTTAGGTGAAATTGTTATTGATACCTTGAAAAAACTGGATGTTTCCAATATGACCCCTGTTGAAGCATTGAACCGGTTGAACGATCTAAAAGATCTAATTGAGGAATAGTAATCCTATATGAGATCATATCTCTTTTTGCCAATTTGGGCTAAATTTATATTTTTTCTCATTTTGCTTTTGGTATTTTCTTTACACCCGCTTGTAGCCACCGGAGACCAAACCGAAACAGACTATCGACGTGCCCGCGCAAGTTTTAAAAGGCTCCTGAAAGACCCTCAAAAACAAAAGCATCGACTAAATTGGATTGCGTGCATAAGAAATTTTCGGTCCGTTTATGAAGCCCAACCGAGCGGACCGTGGGCAGATGACGCCATAGTGATGATAGGGCACTTGTATGCTAGATTGTACGAATTTTCCTGGAGCCTACAGGATAAACAACAGGCCCTAGATTATTACAACCGCTTGCTGAAGCGTTTTCCAAGGAGCCCATTCCGGTCAAAGGCCAAGGAGGCGATTGCTGAGTTGAGTGAGAACGACAGAAGGGTTGTTGATAAGGAAAAGATTGTAACCGGCCACGCCTCTGTTGACAAAAGGTCCTCAAAATTTAAGGCGCCCACGTTGATCAAAAAGCCTTCCAGTCAAAAGAAAAGTCCCAAGCTTCAAGCAGGGTCGCTCGCCGAGGTAGAGGCCATACGTTTTTGGTCCAGCCCAAGTTATACGCGTATTGTAATTGATGTAGAATCCGAGGTCCGGTATACGTACCGCCTGTTGAACAAAGATCCCACCATTGCAAAACCGATGCGCCTCTATATTGACCTGGATCATGCATATATTGGGCCCGGGCTAAAGCCGGTTGTGCCGATCGTAGATGATCTGCTGAGTGACGCCCGCGCAGCTCAATACAGTCCAGACACAGTCCGGATCGTTTTAGATATCAAATCGATCGATAATTTTAAGATATTTTCCTTGCGTAATCCATTCCGTATTGTAGTCGATGTAAGCGGTGTGCCAACGAAGACCGCATCAAAGAAACGGGTTAAAGAAAGGCCGGAAAAGCCGAGTGTCAAGGTACCCAAGGGTGCCCTGGCCAAACAACTGGCGCTTGGGGTGAGGCGGATTATTATTGACCCTGGACACGGAGGGAAACATTCTG
This sequence comes from Desulfobacterales bacterium, assembly GCA_030616425.1. Taxonomy (GTDB): domain Bacteria; phylum Desulfobacterota; class Desulfobacteria; order Desulfobacterales. The sequence continues at coordinate 9,150 of JAUWXJ010000081.1, forward strand.
GTGCTTTTGGATACTTGAAAGGTGTGCGAGAGAAGAACGTAACTCTGGAGATTTCCAGGAGACTTGCCAGGAAGATTCGTCAGAGGCTGGGATGCGAGGTCATACTCACACGTAATTCAGACACCTTTCTTTCGCTTGAGGGACGCACCGCCATTGCCAATACTAAGAATGCCGATCTTTTTATTTCCATTCACACCAATGCGAGCAAATCAAGGGCTTCTCATGGTGTTGAGACGTATTTCTTGAATCTGGCCACAGATGAAGAAGCCATCTTGGTGGCTGCACGGGAGAATGCGACTTCAGCAAAAAACATCAGCGACCTTGAGTCCATCTTGAGTGACCTGATGAAGAATGCCAAGATAGATGAATCGAGTCGCCTTGCTGGTCACGTTCAAAAGGCCCTGATCGGAAAATTGAAACCAAGATATAGCCGGGTCAAAAACAACGGTGTAAAGCAGGCCCCCTTTTATGTGCTGCTCGGGGCTGGGATGCCGTCCATATTGGTAGAAGTCTCCTTTATAACGAATCCGAGAGAGTGCCGCAGATTAAACACTGCTGGTTACCAGGAAGACATAGCTGATGCTATTGTAAAGGGCATCCAACGCTATATAAAAGAGATCCATCCACCTGCACTCACCTAGTGTCTCGTATCATAATTTCCTACACTATTGCTATAGAAGAGCCGCCAAAGGGGTATCTTTTTTGAGTTCGGGTCACTGATATTGCCTGATAGCTCCCACAACGGCACCATATTCGGCAAACCGTCCTGACCCAGTT